>JBKBSH010000369.1:0-2685 GCA_046291795.1 Burkholderiaceae bacterium
AGCTCTTAGGCGCGCACGTGACGGTGATCTCCTCCAGCGACGAGAAGCTGGCGCGCGCCAAACAGCTCGGTGCGGATGCCGGCATCAACTACAGGACGACGCCGGAGTGGTACAAGCCGGCGCGCGAGACGACCGGCGGGCGCGGGTTCGATCACATCGTCGAACTCGGCGGCGAAAAGACGCTGCCGCAGTCGCTGCGCGCGATCCGCCCCGGCGGAACGATCTCGATGATCGGCGTGCTGTCGGGCTCGGCGTTGTCCGCACCGCTCGGTCACGTGGTGACGCGCCAGGTGCGGCTGCAGGGCATCACCGTCGGCCATCGCGACGGTTTCGAAGCGATGATGCGCGCGATCGAGCAGCACCGTCTGCGGCCGGTGATCGACCGCGTGTTCCGCTTCGAGGAACTGAAGGAAGCGCTCGCGTATCTGAAAAGCGGCGCGCACTTCGGCAAGATCTGCGTCCGGCACGGCCCGTGAAACCAAGCGCCGTGCCACAACGGCGCGCAGGTGTTCGCGGCGGAGGACGTCGAGCGGCGCCGCGGCGGCATCGGGTTGCTCGACGGGCTCGGGACCGAGCGGAGTCGGCGTTCGTTCCGCGTTCATGCGGCGCGCGCTTCGACAGGCTCTGCGCGAATGGGCCGGCGACAAACTTATGCGCAACGACGGGCCGACCGGAGGGTCGTCCTCGCCTCAATCGATGCGCACCCAGCGCGCTTCCAGTCCGTTGTGGCTTCGGCCGGGAGGCCGCTGGCGCGGCCCCCTTAACTTCGCTACGCGAAGTTAGCCTTCGACGCAATCGCCTGGAAGCACCGAGGTAGCCTTCTCAATCGATGCGCACCCAGCGCGCTTCCAGTCGATTGTGGCTTCGGCCGCGCGGCTGTCGCCTCGCTTAACCTCGGCGCTTGCGCGCCGAGGTTAGCTTTCGCCGTAACCGGCTCGGTTGGGTTCGCATCAATCGATGCGAACCCAACGGGCTTCGAGCCGGTTATCCGCGCGGTGGACGACGTTGACGTTCTTGCGCATCGCCCACGGGATCACCTGGTTGTGCAGCGGGATGTGCATGACCTCGCGGTTGTGGATCAGCAGCGCCTTGGCGATCAGCTCGTTGCGTTTCTTCTGGTCGACTTCGCTCTTCATCGCCTCGACCAGCTGGTCGTACTCGGCGTTGCTGACGCGGCCGAGATTGAAGTTGCCGTCGCCTTCCTTGCCGACCGTCTTCGCCAGCGACTGCAGCGAATACAGCGCGTCGAAGGTCGGCACGCCCCAGCCGAGCAGGTACGCGCTGGTGTCGTACTTCTGGATCTTGGCGAAGTAGGTCGCGCGCGGCATGGCGTTCAGGTTGACCTTCAGGCCGATCCGCGCCCACATCGCCACGAGCGCCTTGCAGATCTCCTCGTCGTTGATGTAGCGGTTGTTCGGGCAGTCGAGCGTGAACGAGAACCCGTTCGGGTAGCCCGCGGCGGCGAGCAGCTCGCGCGCCTTCTTCTCGTCGTACGGCAGCCGCTTGTGCGCTTCTTCGGTCCAGCCGTTGACGGCGCGCTGAATGATCGCACCCGTGGGGTCCGAGGAACCGCGCATCACCGACCGCTTGATCGCCTCGATGTCGATCGCGTGATACAGCGCCTGCCGTACGCGCAGATCCTTGAACGGGTTCTTGCCCTTGACATCGGCGTACAGCAGTTCGTCGCGGTACTGGTCGAAGCCGAGGAAGATCGTGCGGTTCTCGGCGCCCTCGACGACTTTGGTGGCCGGGTTCGAGCGCAGCCGCGCCAGATCCTGCGGCGCCGAGTCGAGTACGAAGTCCAGCTCGCCGGACAGCAGCGCAGCCGTGCGCGTCGCGTCGGACTTCACCGGCGTGTAGACGATCTCGGTGACGTTGCCCTTCTTGCTCGCCTTTCCCCACCAGTTCGGGTTCTCGACGAACACGGTGCGGATGTCGACTTCACGCGACTTGAGCATGTACGGGCCGGTGCCGTTGGCGTTGCGCACCGCGTAGGTTTCCTCTCTGGCGACGTAGTTCTGCGGCTGCGTGACCTTGTGCTTCTCCGACCACGCCTTGCTCATGATGCGCAGCTCGGGCATCTGCCGCAGCAGCACCGGGTTCGGCACGGTCGTGTAGATCAGCACCGTGTGGTCGTCGACCGCGTGCGCGCGCTGGATCGCGGTCGTGTACACGCGGAAGTTCGACGTCGGCGCCATCGCGCGTTCGATCGAGTAGACCACGTCGTGCGCGGTGAACGGAGTGCCGTCGTGGAACTTGACGCCCTTGCGCAGATTGAAGCGCCAGATCAGCGGCGTCTCCTGTTTCCAGGACACCGCGAGCGCGGGCTCCAGTTCGAACTTTTCGTTGTAATTGATCAGCGGCTCGTAGATGTAGCTGTTCGCGGTGTTGTTCAGCCCTTCGTTCTGCGCGTGCGGGTCGAAGGTCAGGATGTCGCCCTGGCTGGCCCAGCGCAGGGTCTTGGCCTCGACTGCGGGAACGGTGGCCACACCCGCAGCGAGCAGCACGATGGTCGACGCTGTGGCAACGAATTGACGCATCCGATGGCTCCTTCCTGGAGCTAGGTGACAGGCGGCGGATGCTGCACCATGCCCCAGACAGCGTCAAACCGTGGTTTTCCATGGGTCGCGGAGCGCGCCATCCGAGCATGTCGGCCGGCGCCGGGCCTCGCGGCTGATCCCGTTG
>JBKBSH010000370.1:0-2670 GCA_046291795.1 Burkholderiaceae bacterium
CAAGCAGATCCCCACCCACGCGCGCTGCGCCGAGTACGGCAAGATGCACGTGCACGGCGGCGAGTTGAAGTTTCCGGAGATTCCGAGGTTCTGAACTCGCCCCTCGGTTTCTCCGTCTGCCGTCGCGCCGCCAGGCGAAGCGGCGACACGAGAAGATGAACGCCCTGCCCGAGCTGATCGACCGAATCCGCGCAGCCGCCGCCGCGAAGCAGCCGCTTCAGATCCGCGCCGGCGGCACCAAGGACTTCTACGGCAACCCGTCGCGCGGCGACGTGCTCGATCCGCGCGGCTACGGCGGCGGCGGCAACGGCATCGTCGCTTACGAGCCGACCGAACTCGTGGTCACCGTCCGTTGCGGAATGCCGCTCGCGCAGCTCGAAGCCGAACTCGACCGCAAGGGCCAGATGCTCGCGTTCGAGCCGCCGCACTACGGCGCGGCGGCGACGGTCGGCGGCTGTGTGGCCGCGGGTCTCTCCGGCCCGCGCCGCGCCACCGCGGGCGCGGTGCGCGACTACGTGCTCGGCGCGAAGCTCGTCGACGGCCGCGGCAACCTGCTCGCCTTCGGCGGCACGGTGATGAAAAACGTCGCCGGTTACGACGTCGCGCGGCTGCTTGCCGGCTCGCTCGGCACGCTCGGGCTGATCGCCGAGGTGTCGTTGAAGGTGTTGCCGAAGCCGGTCGCCGAGGCGACCCTGCGCTTCGACTTCGACGAAGCGACTGCGCTGCGCAGGATGAACGCGTGGGCGGGCCAGCCGTTGCCGATCTCCGCGACCGCGTGGCACGCGGGCGAGCTGCACGTTCGGCTTTCGGGCGCGCAGTCCGCGCTCCGGTCGGCGCGCGAGCGCATGGGCGGCGAGCGCGTCGACGATGCGCGCGCGGCGAGCTTCTGGCGTGGCATCCGCGAGCACACCGATCCGTACTTCGTCTTCAACGCCCCGCTGTGGCGCCTGTCGCTGCCCTCGACCGCCGAGCCGCTCGCGTTGCCCGGCGAGCAGTTGATCGAATGGGGCGGCGCGCTGCGCTGGCTGCGCTCGACCGCGCCGGCCTCGACGGTCCGCGCGCGCGCCGCCGCGCTCGGCGGGCACGCCACGCTGTTTCGTGGCGGCGATCGGGCGGGCGGCGTGTTCCATCCGCTCGAACCGGCGATCGCGAAGATCCATCAGCGGCTGAAAGCCGAATTCGACCCCGCCGGCATCTTCAATCCCGGCCGGATGTACGCGCACTTCTGATG
The DNA here is from genome assembly GCA_046291795.1 of Burkholderiaceae bacterium. Lineage (GTDB taxonomy): Bacteria > Pseudomonadota > Gammaproteobacteria > Burkholderiales > Burkholderiaceae_F > DSNY01. The sequence continues at coordinate 1,232 of JBKBSH010000370.1, forward strand.
CAGACCGCACTCGCCGACTGGATCAGGAACACGCCCGAGGGCCGTGAGGCCGACGCGATCCTGCGCAAGTGCGTGCACTGCGGCTTCTGCACCGCGACCTGCCCGACGTACCAGTTGCTCGGCGACGAGCTCGACGGCCCGCGCGGCCGCATCTACCTGATCAAGCAGGCGCTCGAAGGAAAGGCCGTCACCGCCAGCACGCAGCTGCACCTCGATCGGTGCCTGACCTGCCGCAACTGCGAGACGACGTGTCCGTCGGGGGTGCAGTACGGACGCCTGCTCGACATCGGCCGCGGGATCGTCGACGAACGCGTGCCGCGGCCGCTGCGGGCCCGGCTCGTGCGCGGCGCGCTGAAGGAAGGACTGACGAGCCCGCTGTTCGCGCCGGCGCTGAAGATCGGTCAGGCGGTGCGCCCGCTGCTGCCGGCATCGCTCAAGGTGAAGGTCCCCGCCAGGCAGGATGCGGGCGCGTGGCCGACGCGCTCGCACGCGCGCAAGATGCTGCTGCTCGAAGGCTGCGTGCAGCCGGCGATGCTGCCGAACATCAACGCGGCGACCGCGCGCGTGTTCGATGCGCTCGGCGTCGAACTGGTTCGTCCCGCCGACGCGGGCTGCTGCGGGGCGATCCGCTATCACCTGAACGATCACGACGGTGGGCTCGCCGACGCGCGCAGGAACATCGACGCATGGTGGCCGCACGTCGCCGCCGGCTGCGAGGCGATCGTGATGAACGCCAGCGGCTGCGGTGCGATGGTCAAGGAGTACGGGCACCTGCTTCGGCACGATCCGGCGTACGCGGACAAGGCCGGGCGAATCGCCGAGCTGACGAAGGATGTCGCCGAGCTGCTGCCGGCGCTCGCCGGCGAACTCCAGCGCAGACTTGCGGCGGCGCCCGCGCAGCGCGTGGTCTTCCATCCGCCCTGCACGCTGCAGCACGCGCAGAAGATCCGCAACGCGGTCGAAGACCTGCTCCGCGCGCTCGGCGCCGAAGTGCTGCCATTTGCCGAATCGCACCTGTGCTGCGGCTCGGCCGGCACGTACTCGGTGCTGCAGCCGGAACTGGCTTACCGTTTGCGCGACCGCAAGCTCGCGAACCTGCAGGTCCCGAAACCCGACGCGATCCTGTCGGCGAACATCGGCTGCATCGCGCACCTGGCGAGCGGCACCGAAACGCCCGTGATGCACTGGATCGAATGGCTCGATCGGCGACTCGCCTAGCCCGGCGCGCATTACGCCGGCGTTGACACCGTGGTCGGCCCGCTCACCACCCTGCTCGCTTTCCAGCTCGCCGGCGAAGCGCTCGCCTTCGGGTTCAAGCTGCCGATCCCCGGCCCGGTGATCGGCATGGCCTTGCTGCTCGCCGCAATCGCCGCGCGTCGCGCGCTGCTCGAGGCGCTGCGGCCGACGACGACGACGCTGCTGCAGCACCTGTCGCTGCT
>JBKBSH010000371.1:0-2664 GCA_046291795.1 Burkholderiaceae bacterium
CTGGTCGAGACCGCGCTCGCGGGCATCGGGCGCGAGCCGCGCGTCGGTCTGGAAATCGAGAGCGTGCCGGCGATCCTCGATCTGGTCGAACGAACGCCGCTGTCGGCGGTGCTCGCGCTCGACGCGCTGCGCGGCAGCGGCCACGAGCGCGCGCTGGTCGCGCAACCGATCCGCGACGCGCACGGCGGTGCGCTTGCCACGCAGCTGTTGCTGGCGACCTCGACGCAGCGTCCGCGCGGCCGGCTGCTCGAACTGGGCGCGGACCTGATCGTCGAGATGCTGCACGCGCTCTGGCAACGCGCGGCGTGATCGCCCTCAGGCGTCTTCCAGCGGTCTGCCGGCGTACATCTCCGCGAGCGCGGCGAGCGCGTGCGGCGACGACATCAGGAATTCGAGTTCGGCCTCCTGCGCGCGCTGGTCGAAGTCGCTGGCGTCGGGGTAGCGGTGCAGCAGGTTGGTCAGATACCAGGACGTGCGCGTCGAACTCCATACGCGGCGCAGCGCTGTGGCGCTGTAGTCGTCGATCAGCCGCGTCGTGCCGTCGCGGTAGTACGCCGCCAGCGCGCGCCCGAGATAAAAGGCGTCGGACACGGCGAGATTCAGCCCCTTGGCGCCGGTGGGCGGGACGATGTGCGCGGCGTCGCCGCACAGGAACAGGCGCCCATGGCGCATCGGCTCGCAGACGAAGCTGCGCAGCGGCGCGATCGACTTCTCGATCGCTGGCCCCTCGACGATCCGTGTTGCGAGCTCGTGCGGGAAGCGCGTCTTCAGCTCGGCCCAGAAACGTTCGTCGGGCCAGTCCTCGATCTTCGTGGCGAGCGGCACCTGGATGTAGTAGCGGCTGAGTGTGGGACTGCGCATCGACGCCAGCGCGAACCCGCGCGGGTGGTGGACGTAGGTGACGTCCGGCAGCGGCGGCGTGCGCGACAGGATGCCGAGCCAGCCGAACGGATAGACCTTCTCGTATTCGGTCCGTGCTTCGCGCGGGATCGAGGCGCGCGATGCGCCGTGGAAGCCGTCGCAGCCCGCGATGAAGTCGCAATCGATGCGCAGCCGCTCGCCCGCGTGCCGGCAGGTCACGTACGGGCGCTCGCCCGCGACGTCGTGCAACTGCACGTCCTCGACCTCGGTGAGCAGGCGGCCGCCGCGCCGGTCCAGCGCGGTGTACAGGTCCTCCTGGAGGTTGGCCTGCCCGTACGCCATGAAGCGCTTGCCGGCGTGTCTGAAGGTGTCGAGATAGAACGTCTCGCGGCCGGCCCAGGCGATGCGGATGCCGTCGTGCGGGTGCCCCTCGCGATCCATCCGCTCGGCCAACCCGTTGGCGCGCAGCACCTCGACGGTCGTCTGCTCGAGCACGCCGGCGCGGATTCGCGACAGCACGTGCGCGCGCGTGTGCCTTTCGAGCACGATGCTGGCGACGCCGGCGCGGTGCAGGATCTCCGACAGCAGCAGCCCGGCCGGGCCGCCGCCAATGATCGCCACCTGGGTCTTGCTCATCGCTTCTCTTCGCACGGCGCGGCCGCTCGCCGCATTGTTCGCCGGCCGCGGCGCGTCGGCAACGCGCCTGCGGGACTAACTGCTAGAGCGTTTCGGTATGGCGCGCATGCGTGAGCGGTCGAGCGCGGGCGGCGTCAGCGGAGACGTCGGTTCTGCCGCCCGCGCGCTGCCCGCGGCCGCAAGCACGGCGGTTCGAGCGCGCCGAGGATCCCCCGCGCGTGCGAACAGGACGGCCACGACCATCCGCAGCCCGATCAGGAACTGCCAGTAGACCGGGCTCAGGTCGGACAGGAAGTGATGCGCGACGATGAACCGCGCGGCGCCCACCCGTGCGCCGTCAAGGCAGCCGGCGGCGCCGAGCACAAGCAGGATCATCAGGCAGGCGGAACGCGGAAAGCCGAACACGTCGAGGCCGACGAACTGCGTGGCCTGCGCGAGCGGACCCCCGGCACGCTTGGCCACCGCGTCGGTCGACCGTGCGACCGGGTCTGCCGGCACGCTCGAGGCACGAGGGGGTCGCCGGCCCAACATCGGCGGCGGATGCTAGTGTGACGTTCGGGCCAACCCTACGGGTTTGTTGCAACTGCGATGCTGATGCCGCTTCGCCCCGTCCGCCTTGCGCCCGGCGCCGATCTGCGCCGTGCCGTCGAGAATCTGGCCGCACAACTGCCGCAAGGCTGCGGCTTCGTCGTCGTCGGCATCGGCAGTCTGAGCGGTGCGCTGTTGCGCATGGCCGGCGAGCCGACGGCGCGTCCGATCGAAGGCCCGCTCGAGATCATCGCGTTGGCCGGCTCCGTCTGTCCCGACGGAGCGCACCTGCACATGGCGGTTGCCGACGCGCGCGGCGAAGTGGTTGGGGGGCATGTCTGCCACGGCTGCATCGTCAGAACCACCGCGGAAGTGCTCATCGCCGAGCTGCCAGGCTACCGGCTCGGCCGCGAATTCGATCCGCGCACCGGCTTCAGGGAACTGGTCGTACGACACGCCGACGAGCCTGCGGACGAGCATCCGACGCGCGAGCGGGCCGGCGCAGCGCAGCGGCGCTGCGGTGCTCAAGGCGGTCAACCGGCATCACCTGCGTCACCCGGTCGCGAGCGACCCCGGATTCGTGCTCTGGCAGAAACTCGGCGTGCAGGCCTGGCCCAGCGTCGTGTTGCTCGACACGCA
>JBKBSH010000372.1:0-2659 GCA_046291795.1 Burkholderiaceae bacterium
GCCGCTACTGCCCGTTGATCGCCGCAAGCAGCGTGCGGATCTGGCCGTTGAGGAAGCGCAGGCTCGCCTCGTAGCGCACGGTGTTCTCGGCGAAGTGGGCTCGCTCGCGATCCAGGTCGACCGTGTTGCCGTCGAGCGAGGTCTGCAGCGGCGTGCGGTACAGCAGCGTCGGCGGCGCCGTCCCGCCGCCCGCCGCGGCGAGGTGCGCCGCGCTCGTACGTGCAGGCTGTGCGGCCCCGCGCGCCGACTGCTCGCCGACCGCGGTCGCCAGCGCGGAACGGAAGTCGAAGTCGCGCGCCTTGTAGTTCGGCGTGTCCGCGTTGGCGATGTTGGACGCGAGCACGCGGCTGCGCTCGGAGCGCAGCTTCAGCGCTTCCGCGTGGAAATCGAACGTGCTGGTCAGTCGGTCGATCATCTCGGACTGCGGATCGCGCGGTGCGCTTCGCGTTCGGGCAAACGCACTGCCGGTGCGTGCTCGCGCACGATCCGCGATCGGCGCCCCGCGATCCCTAAAGGTTTTTTCATGGCTGCCGATTATTCGAGCGAGGGGCCAGGACGATCAGGCGATAAGTCGGGCTTGCGCGCGCCTTCTTTGTGCTTAGGCGCCGTATTCGCACGCCCAGAATGCGGCGCATGAGTCGCCTGCTCCTCACCATCTTCATCGTCGCGGCGGTGCGGTCGTCGTTCGCGCAGGACGTGCATCCGCAGCTGGCGGCCGCGGCGCGCGGCTTCGTCGAGCGGGAGGCCGCCGGCGCGCTGGCCGCCACCGGCGGGCAGGGACGCATCGAGGTCACCGTCGGCGAGTTCGACGCGCGCGCAAGGCTCGCGCCTTGCGCGCGCACCGAATTCTTCGTTCCGGGCGGCACCCGGCTGTGGGGCCGCGCGCGAATCGGCCTGCGCTGCGTGCAGGGCGCGAACTGGTCGGTGCTGTTGCCCGTGAACGTGCGAATCCACGGGCCGGCGCTGGTCGCGTCGCGCCATCTCGCCGCGCTGCAGCCGATCGCCGAAGGCGACGGGCACGTCGCCGAAGTCGAATGGACGCGCGAGGCGCTCGGCGTGGCGACCGACTTCGCGCAACTGGACAACCGCGTACCGACACGCCCGATCGCGCCGGGGCAGCCGATTCCGGTGGCGGCGCTGCGCGCGCCGCAGGTCGTCTCGCAGGGCGACGCGGTCAAGGTCGTCGGCACCGGCCGCGGCTTTTCGGTCAGCACCGCCGCGGTGGCGCTCGCCGCGGCGCAGGACGGCCAGCCGGTGCGCGTTCGAACCGATTCGGGCCGCGTGCTGACCGGCACCGCGCGTGCGGGCCGCATCGTCGAAGTCGTCTTCTGACGGCGCTCGCGCAAAGCCGCGACTCAATAAACCGGTCACAATGCCGTTGCTTTTCGTGCAACCGCGTACCGACGGCCTCGCTAAAGTCGGGCGCAACGCCGCCGATTAATCACCGGAATCCGTGGATCCGCCGCCTGGAGGGCGTATGAAGATTTCGAGCACATCCGAACCGCTGCGCCCCGACCGCGTTTCGCCGTCGAACCAGGACGCGCGCGCGAAGGCCAGCCGGCCGGCCGAACCGGTCGCCGAAGGCGAAAAGGTGCAGGTTTCCGAGCTGGCATCCCGCCTGAACCAGCTCGAAAGCCAGTTCTCGCAGGCCGACTTCGACGTCAAGAAGGTCGAGGAAGTGCGCGCCGCGATCGCCGAGGGACGCTTCAAGGTCAACGCCGAGGCGGTCGCCGACAAGCTGCTGGCGAGCGTGGCCGACCTGCTGGGCGCAAAGCGCTGAGCGCCGCCGTCGTGAGCGCGCGGCAGCCTCCGTTCGAGAAAGGGCCCGCCGCGCGGCTGTTTGCGCTGCTGATCGAAGCGCTGCACGAAGAAAGCGACGCGCTGGTCGCCAACGACGGCCACCGCATCGCGGCCGCGGCCGACCGCAAGCACGCGCTGCTCGATGCGCTCGCGCCGCAGGCCAGGGCGCTGCGCGCGGAGCGCGAAAACGGTTCGCGCGAAATCGAGCGCCTGGCGCGCGAAGCCGCGCAGCTGAACGCGCTGAACGCCGAGATCCTTAACGCGCGAATGACCGTCACGCGCGCACGCGCCGACGTGCTGCGCCAGGCTGCCGAGGCCGCACCGCTGTACCGCGCCGACGGCACCGCCGCAGCGCCGGCACCGTCGACGCACCCGGCGTCGCGCGCCTGACACGGGCCGGGGGCCTTTCACTGCGATCCAGCGCGCACATCGTTCGCGCTGTCGCCTCTGTGGCAAGCTCGTTCTGCATCAACGCTGGCGCAGTGCTCGCCCGCCATCCTTTCAGCGCTGGCAGCAACAAGCGCACCACGGATGCGACGAGTTTGGATTCGGTCTGGCGGGTCGACGAGCTTAAGTGGCCGCCGGACACCCCGGCGCGGGCGCGCCGGACTTTTCTGATCCGTCACGCAGTACTGCCATGACGCGCAGCCGTGGCAGTGCGGCTCGACGCGCACGCGCCTGCGTCGCGTGCTGACCGCACGCGCGCGCATGGAGTCGCGCTCGACATGACCGCGCTGCCGAGCGCAGCCGGCCGCAGTGTGCCCGCGCGCGTGCGCTTTGGCGCGGCCGCGACCGGCGCGCTTGCCGTGTCTTGCCGTTGTCGATCGGCAGTCGTCGGCACACGGTCGTTGGTGCCGAT
>JBKBSH010000373.1:0-2656 GCA_046291795.1 Burkholderiaceae bacterium
CAGCGAGTGGAAAAGAGCCTTGTGCTGATTGAGCGCGCACTGATTCGCTACTTTCTTTCGGAAGGCCACGATCTCGTCAACAAGCAGGGAACACGACTGCGGCGTCACGAGATCGTGTCTTCCGGGAAACACCCGAAGCGCTTCATCCCGAGTCCGATGTACCTCGAAAAGGCAAAGGGCGAATGAACGCGCGCGCGCAGTTCGGCCTCCAGCGCGAGGGCGGTCGAGCAGCGACGGCAATCAATCGAATCGCGCTTCGTAGGCCGCTTCGACGGCTGGGCGCCCAATGACTGGATTCGATTCGCGAACGGTCAGGTCTGACAGATCGTCGGCGGAAGGCGGCGCGGCGTTAGACGCGATGAACCCGAAGGTCCCCGTGCGGCCCGGGGTGCTCTGCGCCTTTCACCTCGAAGTCGAAGGAACAAAGTGCTCGCCGCGCGCCAGGCGCGTGCAGTAGCGATTGCCTCGGCGCGGCGATTCAGCCGCGCCGCTCACTCCGAATGCGGGGGACCTGCGGCGACTTCGACCTTCAGCCACACCCCGCGCCGATTCGTTTCGGCGCGCTGACCGGACCACAGCATTCCGCCCGCTTGCGACTCGCCGCGCACATCGGCGCCGCCGACCGCGATCCATTCGCCGAGCCGGCCGCGCACCGTGGTCGCGAGCTGCGCGCGTTCGACCGCGCCGGCGACGATCTCGGACTGCTCGGGCACGAGCTCGATCGTCACCATGTCGCCCGCGATCTGCGGCTGCGCGTGAAAGCCGGTGACCGCGTCGTACGTCACGGTGCCGCGCAGTTCGGTCAGCCCCTGCGGCGTGACGACGAACCGGCGGAAGCTCATCGGGATCGCGGTGCCGACGGCGATGTACGCGCGGCTGCCTTCGAGCACGCGGATTCGCTGTTCGGCGCTTCGCGTGCCGGTCGTTCGCGTGTCGCTCGCTTCGACGTTGACGTCGCCATACACACGACGGTTTCTGATCGTCACGCTGCCGTCGGCGCCGATTGCGCGCTCGCCGCTTTCGGCCTCGCGATCCTGCCGCACCGTGATCACGAGTTCGCGCGGCGCGCGGTCGAGCGTGGCGAGCAGTTGCTTCAGTTGCCGCGCGTTGGCGGGCGACGCCCGCAGGAACAGCTGGTAACCCTGCCCGGTCAGCGCGCCTCCGGGCTCGAGAAACGCGCGCAGCGTGGGCAGCACCTGCTCCGCGGTGCGATGGCGCAGCGCGATGATCTCGATGTCCTGCGCGCGCGTGGCGCGAGCGGCAGCGATGGCGAAGGCCGCCGCGAAAAAGGCGCGCCTCGAAGTCCCCGGAGGCCGCGCTTCGGAGATCCCCTCCGGCTCCTCTTGATGAAAGGGGGGAGCGGATTGCCGGCGTTCGGCGAGCACCCCTCTACGAAAGAGGGCGGCAGGGGGGATTTTCCTTTTGCGGCTCACAGGTCGAGCTCGACTTCGACTTCGTCGCCGACGGCGAGCCACGCGCCCGCGCCTTCGGCGACGATCGCGTTGACGCCGAACATCACGCCGCCTTCACGGCGGCGGTACGTGGCGAGCAGATCGGGGACGACGTTCGACGCCTCGCCGGTGGCCGGATCCACACCCGGCACCGTGCAGCGCGCGCAAGGCTTGACGACTCGCAGTTCGGCGCCGTCGACGCGCAGCGTCTTCGCGTAGTCCTCCTCGAACGCGGGCAGTCCGTCGAGCACGATGTTGGGACGGAAGCGCTCCATCGCGATCGCGGCATGCCCCCGTTGCGCGAGCTTCGCATTGACGTCGTCGAGCGAAGCCTGCCCGGTGACGAGCAGCGCGAACGCGTCGGCGAACTTGTACGGCGCATCGAACCTGCCCGTGTAGCGCGGGTTCGACCGCCGCTGCCCTTCGGGATCGAACCGCACGAGCCGCGCGGGGCGGCCGAGAAAACTCGTGAACCACGCGTCGGCGATCTCGCCCTGCGTGACCGCGGACACGGTGTCGTCCCAGACGCGAACGGAAACGACGTCGCCCTCGGACTCGTAAGGCACTTCGAGCTGGAGCATGCCCGGCGCCTTCAGCAGCAGCGAAGTCGTCGCGAGCCGCGTTTCGATCAACGCCATCCGCGGAAACTCGCGCTGGCTGAGGAACTCGCCGCGCTCGTCGACGACGACCCATTCGCGGTCGCCGATCTCCTCGAGTTCGAGCCCGGTCGCGGCGAGCCTTGCCGCGCGCAGCGAAACGCCGCGGCAGCCCTTGACCGGGTACAGATTCAGCGCGCCGATCGTCGCCTTCATCGCCTCAACAGTCCTTTCAGCTGGTCCTTCAACCGGTCGCGCTGCTCCTGCAGCTGCGGCGCGACCTTCTGTTTGAGCTGCTCGGCCGCTTTCGCCTTCAGCGCTTCCTGTGCGACGCCGCCCCAGTCGATCGCGTACGACAGTTTCTCGAACGGCCCGTACAGCCGCACGGGGATCGTGACGCCGCGCAACTCCGAAAGCTCCCGCCCGTCCTGCCCCTTCAGCGTGCCGACGACCGCGACCTTCGCGGTGTAGTCGAGCGTGCCCGCGCCGAGGTCGACCTTGCCGGCGCCGGCGAGCCGCAACAGCGGCGACTTGCCTTCCAGGTCGTTGCTCGTCGCCACGCCGTCCTTGATCTCGAAGGTCGCGGTCAACTCCGAAAAGTCGGTCTTT
>JBKBSH010000374.1:0-2652 GCA_046291795.1 Burkholderiaceae bacterium
GAACTGGCCGGTGCTCGAGCACGCGGTGATCGGCAACATCGTTCCGGACTTCCCGCTGATCAACAAGTCGTTCAATCTCAGTTATTCGGGGCACGACCTCTGATGCTGTACCTGCTGAAGCAGATCGCCCGCGCCGGCCTGCCGACCGAGCCCTTGCCCGCGCCGAACGAGGACTGGCGCATCGAAGCCGAACGCATCCAGGGTGAAGTGCTGCGGCTGCTCGGACGCGCGCTGGCGATCCGGCAGATCGACGCCGGCTCGTGCAACGGCTGCGAGCTCGAGATCCACGCGCTGAACAATCCCTACTACAACGTCGAAGGACGCGGCATCAAGTTCGTCGCCAGCCCCCGCCACGCCGACCTGCTGCTCGTCACCGGCCCGGTCGCGCGCAACATGAAGATCGCAGTCGAACGCGCGTACGACGCGACCCCGGCGCCGAAGCTGGTGGTGGCTGTCGGTGACTGCGGTTGCAGCGGCGGCATCTTCGGCGAGAGCTACGCGAGCTGCGGAAGGGTCGCCAACGTGATCCCGGTCGACGTGGCGGTTCCCGGCTGCCCGCCGCCGCCGCTCGCCATCCTGCGGGGCATTCTGACCGCGGTCACGCGCCGCACGCGCTAACCCGGATATTTCACGAGGTCGCCCCGTTTGCGGAGTCTCGCGAGCTTCGGCCGCGACTTACGGCGTCCGCGGCGCGCAGTGACTTTGGATCGCCGGGGCTACGCGGGCTTGCGCGGCGCCGACAGTACAATCGCGCGTCCGGCGTTGGTCCGGGCCACGCTCGGGGTCGCTGCGAGTTGCCATGACGCCATACGAATCCGACATCACGAAGTTCATCCGCGAGCTGAAGCAGAAGATCCCGGATCTCGAGCGCAGGCAGCGCGAGGGCCGCGCGATCTGGTGGGACAAGCAGCTCGACTTCGACGAGCTGAAGCGCTGGCGGGAATCGCGGGTGCCGCAGCCGCCGTACGTGTATCAGCCGAAGGTCAGGCCGTGAGCGGCATCGCCGATCCGGCCGAACCGGCCGATGCAGCCGCCCGCGCGCCGTTCGCCGCCGAGGATTCGACGCCCGACGTCGTCGACGGCGTAGCGCTCGCGCGGCTGTACGGCGAGCCGCTGTTCAAGCTGCCCGAAGACCTGTACATCCCGCCCGATGCGCTCGAGGTGTTTCTCGAGGCCTTCGAAGGGCCGCTCGACCTGCTTCTGTACCTGATCCGCAAGCAGAACTTCAACGTGCTCGACATTCCGATGGCCGCGCTCACCGCGCAGTACCTCGCCTACGTCGAGCAGATCCGCACGAGCAACCTGGAACTGGCCGCCGAGTACCTGCTGATGGCGGCGATGCTGATCGAGATCAAGAGCCGGATGCTGCTGCCGGTGAAGAAGGCGGCCACCGGCGAGGAAGTCGAGGACCCGCGCGCCGAACTCGTGCGCCGTCTCGTCGAGTACGAGCGCATCAAGCTCGCCGCGGCGCGGCTCGACGAGCTGCCGCGCGTCGGGCGCGACTTCCTGCGCGCGATCGTCGCGATCGAGCAGTCCGTCGTCAGGCGCTTGCCGCAGGTCAACGTCGTCGATCTGCGGCAGGCGTGGGCCGAGGTGCTCAAGCGCGCGACGCTGCACGCGCACCATCACATCACACGCGAGGAGTTGTCGGTTCGCGAGCACATGAGCATCGTGCTGCGCAAGCTGCAGGGCCGGCAGTTCGTCGAGTTCGGCGAGCTGTTCGACGCGCGGCTGCTCGCGAAAGGACCGCCGATCGTGATCGTGCACTTTCTCGCGCTGCTCGAACTCGCCCGCGAGAACCTGATCGAACTGACGCAGGCCGCGCCTTACGCGCCGATCTACGTGCGGCTTGCGTATACGCCGAGCTGACGCCGGTTTCGCCCGATGGCCAGCCGGTCGCCGCGGCTTTCGATCCGCATCGACTTCGAAGGCGGCAGGCTCGGTCCGGGCAAGGTCGAACTGCTGGAACACATTGCGCGCGAGCGTTCGATCGCGGCGGCTGCGCGCGCGATGGGCATGTCGTACAAACGCGCGTGGGCGCTGGTCGACACGATGAACCGGTTGTTCCGCGAGCCGGTCGTCACGACCCAGCCCGGCCGCAACACCGCCGGCGCGACGGAAGTGACGGCCTTCGGGCGGCGCATCGTCGCGCTGTATCGCGTGGCCGAGCGCCGCGCTGCGGCCGGCGCGGCCGCCGCGATCGGCGAACTCACCGCGGCGACGCGTCCTGCGGCGCGCCGGACAGCGCCGCGGACGGCGCGACGGTCTGTCTGACCGCTTCGACCGTCAGCATCGACGTGACGCGATCCAGCGCCACCGACTTGATCAGACACCACACGGCGAGCCCCGGCGCGAGTGCGAGCCGCTCGGCCGCCTCGCGCGTGATGCGCGCGCGCACCGCGACCGCGGCGCCGAGCCGCACGATCACGTCCACGTAAGTCGCATCGCGCGTGGCGAGCGATTCGATCCGACCTGCCAGGCGATTGACCACGCTGACGTCCGACGGCTGCGACAGCGCGAGCGCCACGTCGCGCGCGGGAATGCGCACGCGCACCGGCGCGCCAACGACCAGATCCACGCGCGGCACGCGCAGCGTGCAGCCGCCGGCGTCGAGCACCGTCAAGCCGAACCGTTCGTCGTGACCGCTGACCC
>JBKBSH010000375.1:0-2646 GCA_046291795.1 Burkholderiaceae bacterium
GCGGCCGGCGAGCGACGAGGCGCCACGGCGGCGCGATGTCGACGGTCGGCGCGCGCGGCGCGACGGCCGGCGCGGCGGACCTGCCTGCAGCGGGGCCGCTTCCGGCTTTCGCTTCGTTGTTCTGATCGTTGTTCGCGGCGTCCGGCGCCCTCTTGCCCCAGCGCGCAAGCAGTTGTCGCAGCATCGTGGTCCTCGTGACGCGTCACTAGAATGCAGGCTTCGCTATTGGCTGGCAAGCGTCATGGATCGAGCCGTTTCGGGCGCGCGTTGGGTGTGCCGTGGTCGGGTCTTCGACCTGGCGCGCCCGCTCGTGATGGGCATCGTCAACGTGACGCCGGACTCGTTTTCGGACGGCGGGCGCTACTTCGACTTCGAGCGTGCGCTCGCGCACGCCGAACGCCTGATCGCAGAAGGCGCCGACCTGATCGACATCGGCGGCGAGTCCACGCGACCGGGCGCCGCGGAAGTCGCCGTCGGAGAGGAACTCGCCCGGGTGATCCCGCTGGTGCGCGCGCTGCGCGACTGCCGCGTACCGATTTCGGTCGACACGAGCAAGCCCGAGGTGATGCGCGCGGCGCTGGCCGAGGGTGCGGCGGTCATCAACGACGTGCGCGCGCTTCGCGCGGACGGCGCGATCGAAGCGGTCGCCGCGTCCGACTGCGGCGTCGTGCTGATGCACATGCAGGGCACGCCGCAGACGATGCAGATCGATCCGCGCTACGAGGACGTCGTCGCCGAGGTCGCGGCCTTTCTGCGTGCGCGCTGCGACGCGGCGGTCGCGGCCGGGATCGCGCGCGAGCGCATCGCGATCGATCCCGGCTTCGGGTTCGGCAAGACCGCCGATCACAACTACGAGCTGCTCGCGCGCCTGCGCGAGTTCGACGCGCTGCGGCTGCCGGTGCTGGTGGGCATCTCGCGCAAAGGCATGCTCAAGCACGCGACCGGACGGGGCATCGACGAACGGATGGTCGCCTCCGTGGCGGCGGCGTTGATCGCGGTCGAACGCGGCGCGCGTATCGTGCGGGTGCACGACGTGGCCGCGACGCGCGACGCGCTCGCGGTCTGGCAGGCGGTCGTCGAAAAAGGAGAGGGGAAGTGAGCCGCAAATACTTCGGAACCGACGGCGTGCGCGGCACGGTGGGCGAAGCGCCGATCACGCCGGACTTCGTGCTGAAGCTCGGGCAGGTGGCCGGGCGCGTGCTCGTCGCGCACCAGCCGCCGGGGGCGAGCGCGAAGCCGACGGTGCTGATCGGCAAGGACACACGAGTCTCCGGCTACATGCTCGAAGCGGCGCTCGAAGCGGGATTTTCGAGCGCGGGCGTCGACGTGGTGCTGTGCGGTCCGCTGCCCACGCCCGCGGTGGCGTACCTGACGCGCGCGCAGCGGCTGACCGCGGGCGTCGTGATCAGTGCCTCGCACAACCCGTATCCGGACAACGGCATCAAGTTCTTCTCCGGGCGCGGCACCAAGCTGCCCGACGAGATCGAGGCGCAGATCGAAGCCCAGATCGACGCGCCGTTCGCCTGCGTCGAGTCGAAGCTGCTCGGCAAGGCGCGCCGGCTCGACGACGCCGGAGGCCGCTACGTGGAATTCTGCAAGAGCACGTTCCCGACCGAGCTGGACCTCAAAGGGCTGAAGATCGTCGTCGATTGCGCGCACGGCGCCGCGTATCAGGTCGCGCCCGACGTGTTCCACGAGTTGGGCGCGGACGTCGTCGCCATCGGTGCGACGCCGAACGGCTTCAACATCAACGACGGCGTCGGTGCCGTGCACGCGGAACACCTCGCGCATGCGGTGCAGGCGAACGGGGCCGATCTGGGCATCGCGCTCGACGGCGATGCCGACCGCGTCGTCATTGCCGACGCCGACGGCCGTACCTACAACGGCGACGAGCTGCTGTACGTGATCGTTCGCGACCGGATCGTCAACGGCGGGCGGGTCGCGGGTGTGGTCGGAACGCTGATGACGAACCTGGCGCTCGAGAAGCGGCTTGCCGATCTGAGCGTGCCTTTCGAGCGTGCCAAGGTCGGCGACCGCTATGTGCTCGAGCTGCTCGAGCGCAAGGGCTGGCAGCTCGGCGGCGAGGGCTCGGGGCACCTGCTGTGTCTGGACAAGCACACGACCGGCGACGGCATCGTCAGCAGCCTGCAGGTGCTGGCGGCGATGCGGCGTGCCGGCAAGTCGCTCGCCGAGCTGACCGCCGATCTGAAGCTGCTGCCGCAGACGCTCGTCAACGTGCGCGTGCGCAACGGCTTCGAATGGAAGTCGCACGCGCCGCTCAACGACGAGGTGCGGGCGATCGAACGCGAGCTGGCCGGCGGCGGGCGGATCCTGATCCGCGCTTCGGGCACGGAGCCGGTGCTGCGCGTGATGGTCGAGGCCGAAGCAGCCGATCTCGCGCATACGCTGGCGCACCGGCTGGCGGCGACCGTGCCGAGCGCCTGAGCGGCTTTACCGGCGGCGCTGCAACAGCCGGAGGACGAGCCAGCCGACGCCCGCGGCCGCCAGCGCCGCCAGCAGCCACTCGATCGCCTGCCGCGCCGCGGTCGCGGGGTGCAAGGTCGACAGGTGAGCGACGATCGGACCGCACTCGCCTGCCTCGATGCGCGCGCCGTTGAAGACTTCCATCCGCAGAACGGTCGCCCA
>JBKBSH010000036.1:0-11545 GCA_046291795.1 Burkholderiaceae bacterium
GTCTTCCCGGTTCCTCTGACACGGCACGCCGGCCCGGCGGATGCGAAGCCTGCTCGATCGTCTTTTCCGCGCGCTCGGCGCGATCGGTGCGTTGTTCGTCCTCGCCACGCTGATCATCGAGGTCGGCAACATCGTCGGCCGCCAGCTCGGCTACTCGATGGCAGGCGTGGATGCGTACGCCGGTTACACGCTCGCCGCCGGCTCCTTCCTCGCGCTCGCCGCCACACTGCGGCACGGCGACCATATCCGCGTCACGCTGATCATCCAGCGTTTCACCGGCCGGACGCGCTGGTGGATCGAGGTGTTCTGTCTGACCGTGGCAACGGGGCTGTCGGGCTACTTCGCGTGGTTTGCCGCGAAGCTCGTCTGGGGTTCCTACGTCTATCACGACGTTTCGCAGAACGTCGACGCGACACCTCTGTGGATCCCGCAACTTTCGATGGCGATCGGCCTCGGCGGGCTGTTCCTCGCGTTTCTGGAGGAGCTGATCTACGCGTTGCACACGCGGCAGCTGCCGCCGAGCGCAGCGGGCGCCGAGCCGATGCAGATCGAGTGACGCGGCATGGACGTGCTGATCGCCGTCATCCTGATCGTCGCGATGTTCGCGATCCTCGGCGCGGGTGTGTGGATCGGCATCGCGGTACTCGGCGTGGCGTGGATCGGCATGGAGCTGTTCACCACGCGGCCCGGCGGCGATGCGCTCGCGCTCACGGTGTGGGGATCGCTGTCGAGCTGGACGCTGACCGCGCTGCCGCTGTTCATCTGGATGGGCGAGATCCTGCTGAAGACGCGGCTGTCGGAAGGCTTGTTCCGCGGGCTCGCGCCGTGGCTGCAGCGCGTGCCCGGGCGGCTGCTGCACGCGAACATCATCGGCTGCACGATCTTCGCCGCGGTGTCCGGCTCGTCGGCCGCCACCTGCGCGACGATCGGCAAGATGTCGCTGCCCGAGCTGCGGCGCCGCAACTATCCGGAGATCATGTCGATCGGCACCCTCGCCGGCGCCGGAACCCTCGGACTGCTGATCCCGCCGTCGATCATCATGATCGTCTACGGTGTGGCCGCCGACGTCTCGATCGGCAAGCTGTTCATCGCCGGCATCGTCCCCGGGCTGATGCTGGCAGGCCTGTTCATGGGCTACACGATCGTCTGGGCCCTGCGCAACCGCGCCGCGATCCCGCCCGCCGATGCGGCGCTGACGCTGCGCGAGAAGCTCGCCGAGTCGAGTCACCTGATCCCGGTGATGCTGCTGATCCTCGCGGTGCTCGGCTCCATCTACACGGGTATCGCGACCGCGACCGAGGCCGCCGCGCTCGGCGTCGTCGGCGCACTGGCGCTCGCTGCCGCCCAACGGGCGTTGAACTGGCGCAGCTTCTGGGATTCGCTGATGGCCGCGACGCGCCTGTACTGCATGATCGCGCTGATCCTCGCGGGGTCGGCCTTCCTGTCGCTGGCGATGGGTTTCATTGGACTGCCGCGCCATCTGGCCGAAGCGATCGGCGGGCTCGGGCTGCCGCCGTTCGCGCTGCTGATGGCGCTGATGGTTTTCTACATCGTGCTCGGCTGCTTTCTCGACGGCATCAGCATGGTCGTGCTGACGATGGCCGTGCTGCTGCCGACGCTGCAGACCGCGGGCATCGACCTGCTGTGGTTCGGCGTGTTCGTGGTCATCGTCGTCGAGATGGCGCAGATCACGCCGCCGGTCGGCTTCAACCTGTTCGTAATGCAGGGCATGACGAAGCACCAGATCAGCTACATCGCGCGCGCCGCGTTCCCGTACTTCGCGATGATGGTCGTCGCCGTGCTGCTGATCTACTTCTTTCCCGCGCTGGTGACCTATCTGCCCGGTCAGATGAAGCTTTGATTCGCGGCGCACGCGCAGCGATGGCTCTCTCGCATAGAATGCGCGCCGTCGCCGGCGCAAGTGCGCCGCAGAAGATGACTCCATGCACGTCGCCGTCGTCGGCGCAGGCATCATCGGCGTGACCGCCGCGCATGCACTGCGCCAGCAGGGATTCGAGGTCACCGTCTTTGACCGCCGCAGCGGTGTCGCCCAGGAAGCCAGCTTTGCCAATGCCGGCGTTCTCGCGCCCGCCTACGTGGGGCCATGGGCACAGCCCGGCATGCCGGCCAAGGTGCTCGCGTATCTGTTCAGGTCGGAAGCGCCGGTCGTCTTACGACCCGCCCTCGATCCCGCGCTGTGGCGCTGGCTGCGCCGCTGGCTCGGCGAGTGCACCGTCGAGCGCTTCCGCGTCAATCGAGAGCGCATGCAGCGGCTCGCCTACTACAGCCGGCGCTGCCTGCACGAGGTGCGCGAACGGCACGGCATCGACTACGAGCAGGGAAACGGCTACCTGCAGCTGTTCCGCACGGCGCACGAACTCGAACGCACGGCGCCCGCGCGCGACATGTTGCGCGAGGCCGGTGTCCCGCATGCGCTGCTCGATGCGGCGGCGTGCCGCACCCTCGAGCCGGCGCTCGATGCGCACACTCCGCTCGCCGGCGGGCTGCATCTGCCCGACGACGAAACGGGCAACTGCGCCTTGTTCGCGCGGCGATTAAAGGAGATCTGCGAGTCCGACGGCGTTCGCTTCCGCTTTGGTGCCGAGGCGCTGCGCTTCGACGCCGTCGCGGGGCGCATCCAGGGCCTGCAGCTCGCCGACGGCCCCGTACAGGCCGACGTCTATGTCGTCGCCGCCGGCGCCGACAGCGGCCGTCTGCTCGCGCCGCTGGGAATCGACCTGCCTCTGCTGGCGGTCAAGGGCTATTCGGCGACGGCGACGATCACCCGCCCCGAACACGCGCCGAAACTCGCAGTGATGGACGAGTCGTACAAGGTGGCGATCACGCGATTCGGTCAGCGCCTGCGCGTCGCGGGGACCGCAGAAGTCGGTTCGCACGGAATGAGGCTGCGCGAGACCGCGCTGCGCACGCTGCTGAAGGTCGCACGCGACTGGTTTCCCGCGGCGGCGAGCTACGCGCAGGCGCGCTTCTGGGTCGGCGCGCGGCCGATGCTGCCCGACGGCCCGCCGATCCTCGGACGCACGCCGTACACGAACCTGTTCCTGAACGTCGGCCACGGGTCGACGGGCTGGGCGATGGCATGCGGGTCCGCACGCATCGTTGCAGACCTGGTCGCCGGGCGCTCGCCGCAGATCGATCTGGAGGGGCTGACGCTCGACCGCTACGCGCAACGGCGCGCGGCCCCTCGACAAGCGCATGCCGATGCTTAACATGGCGCGATGAGCATCGGGTTGTACACGACGGCGCAGTTGCGCACGATCGAAGCGACGGCGCAGGCGATCCTGCCTGCGGGGACACTGATGCAGCGGGCCGGCCGCGCTGCGGCCAAGTGGATCGACGCGCGCCTGGGCGGCGCGCGCAGGGTGCTGATCGTCGGCGGACCCGGCAACAACGGTGGCGACGGCTATGCGTGCGCGCGCGAGCTCGCGGCGCGCGGGCACGCGGTCGAATGCATCGCGCTCGACGAGTCGGTCACCGACGACGCGCGCGAAGCGCGCGCGTCCTGGCAAGCGAGCGGTGGACGCATTCTGCGCGAGTTTCCCGCCGATGCACGGTGCGACATCGTCGTCGATGCGATTTTCGGCATCGGCCTGGCGCGCCCGCTCGCCGGCGGTTACGTCGACGCAATCCGCTGGATCGAGTCGCAGCCCGCCTTCATCGTCGCGCTGGACGTGCCGAGCGGCCTCGATGCGGATCGCGGCGTGTGGGTCGGCGGCGTGGCCGGTGTGCACGCGGACGCGACCTGCACGTTCATCCGCGCCAAGCCCGGCCTTTACACCGCCGACGGCTGTGATGCGGCCGGCGAAGTCGTCGTCGATGCGCTCGGCGTGGACGCGCCGGAGGCCGACGGTGCGCTGGCCCAGCCCGATCAATTCGAGACACTGCTCGTGCCGCGGCGACGAAACACGCACAAGGGATCGTTCGGCAGCGTCGCGGTCGTCGGCGGCGGCATCGGCATGGTCGGCGCGCCGCTGCTCGCGGCACGCGCCGCGCTTCGGCTCGGTGCCGGTCGAGTCTATGTCGACTGCATCGGTGCGCCGGACCTGCGCCTCGATTGCGCGCAGCCGGAGCTGATGTTCCGTTCGCTCGCCTCGCTTTCCGACGTCGATGCGATCGTCGTCGGCTGCGGGCTCGGAACCGACGACGCGGCGGCTGGCGCGCTCGCGGCCGTGTTCGAGCGTTCGGTACCGCTGGTCGTCGATGCGGACGCGTTGAACCTGCTTGCGGATCGCACGCGGTTTTCCGGAGCGTTCGAAGCGCACGCGGCCGGACGCGTGCTGACGCCGCATCCGCTCGAAGCCGCGCGCCTGCTCGGCACGACGGCCCGCGAAGTGCAGGCCGACCGCATTGCCGCAGCGCGCGCATTGGCGCGGCGGACCGCATCGATCGTCGTGCTCAAGGGCGCAGGGACGGTGATCGCGCATCCGGCCGGACGATGGTGGATCAACCCGACCGGCGGGCCCGCGCTCGCCACGGCGGGCACCGGCGACGTGCTCGCCGGAATGATCGGCGCGTTCATCGCGCAGCGCATCGAACCGATGCAGGCGGCGCTCGCGGCGGTATGGCTGCACGGCCGTGCCGCCGAAGAATATGGCGGCGACGTCGGTCTCGTTGCAGGCGAGCTCGCTGCGCGCGCCGCCGGTGTGCTCGTTCGCCTACGCGGGAAGGACGCCCAAGCCTGACTCGTCCCGGATCCGCCCGGCGTGCAGTTCGACGCGCCGGCTGCACAACGCGGCGATCTGCGGGTCGTGTGTGACCAGCACGAGCGTGGAGCCGCGCTCGCGGTTGAGCTCGAAGATCAACTCGATCACCGCCGCTCCGGTGCGAGCATCGAGGCTGCCGGTCGGCTCATCGGCGAGCAGGATCTGCGGCCGGCCCACAAAGGCGCGGGCGAGCGCCACACGCTGCTGCTCGCCGCCCGACAGGTACTTCGGATAGTGCGACAGGCGCTCGGCGAGGCCGACGCGCGCAAGAAGCGAACGCGCCGCATCGAGCGGCGCCTCGCCATCCGGCGCACGTGCCGACAGCTCGAGCGGCAGCACAACGTTCT
Organism: Burkholderiaceae bacterium; assembly: GCA_046291795.1. GTDB lineage: Bacteria > Pseudomonadota > Gammaproteobacteria > Burkholderiales > Burkholderiaceae_F > DSNY01. The sequence continues at coordinate 5,072 of JBKBSH010000036.1, forward strand.
CGAGCGCGGTCAGATGCGGAAGGAGCTGGAACGACTGGAAGACGAAACCGATTCGCTCGGCGCGCACGCGAGCGCGGCCGTCTTCGTCGAGCGCGAACAGGTCCTGCCCGAATAGCCGGACCGTGCCTCGCGTCGGCACGTCGAGCCCCGCCAGCAGGCCGAGCAGCGTCGACTTGCCCGATCCCGACGCGCCGACGATCGCGACCGTCTCGCCGGGCGCGATGGTCAGATTGATATCATCCAGAATGGTCAGGGTGCCGGTGGCGTCCTGGACGATCTTGGTCAGCCCTTCGGCTTCGAGCGCGTTGTTCGTCATCGACAGCTCGGAGGCCCATCCGCGATGAGACTTGGAAGACTCGCGCGGCGCTGGTTCGCCGGCGTCGCCATGCTGATTGCGGCCTGCACCGCCGCCGCCGCGCCGGCGCCCGTGGTGCTGGTGCTCGGTGACAGCCTGTCGGCCGAATACGGTCTGCCGCGCGACACCGGCTGGGTGAAGCTGCTCGCCGACCGCATCGCGCAGGACGGCGCGCAGTATAGCGTCGTGAACGCGAGCATCAGCGGCGAGACCACCAGCGGCGGGCGCACTCGCCTGCCGGCGCTGCTGAAGCAGCATCGCCCCGCGATCGTCGTCATCGAGCTCGGCGGCAACGACGGCCTGCGCGGACTGCCGGTCAACGCGATGCGCGACAACCTGACCGCCATGATCGACGCGAGCGTTGGCGCCGGCGCGCGCGTGCTGCTCGTCGGCGTGCGCGTGCCGCCGAACTACGGGCGCGACTATGCGGAGCGCTTCGCGTCGACCTTCGAGGAACTGGCGCGCAGGCACAAGGTCGCGCTCGCACCTTTCCTGCTCGACGGCTTTGCCGACCAGCCCGAGTACTTCCAGCCCGACCGCATCCATCCGAACGAGAAAGCGCAGCCGCTGATGCTTGCCAACGTCTGGCCGCACCTGAAGCCGCTGCTCGCGGCGCGACGTTGACATGGACGACCGACCGCCGATCGCCTGCGACGAGGCGCTCGCCCAGCTTGCGCAGTTCGACGCGATTCTCGACGTACGCAGCCCGAGCGAATTCGCCGACGACCACGTTCCGGGCGCGATGAACGTGCCGGTCCTCGACGACGCCGAGCGCGCCGAGGTCGGAACGCTGCACAAGCAGGTGTCGGCGTTTGCGGCGCGGCGGCGCGGGGCAGTGCTGGTGGCGCGCAACATCGCTCGACACGTCGAGACGCTGTTCGCCGACAAACCGCGCGAGTGGCGCCCTCTCGTGTACTGCTGGCGAGGCGGCGCGCGCAGCGGAGCGATGACGCACGTGCTGACACGCGTCGGATGGCACGCGCGACAGCTCGAAGGCGGCTATCGCGCGTATCGCCGGGCCGTCGTCGCCGCGCTGCTCGAGCTGCCCGCGCGTTTCGACTTCCGCGTGCTCTGCGGCACGACGGGCAGCGGCAAGAGCCGCCTGCTCGGAGAGCTTTCGCGCGCCGGCGCGCAGGTGCTCGATCTCGAGCAGCTCGCACAGCACCGCGGCTCGGTGCTCGGCGGCCTGCCCGCGCAGCCGCAGCCGTCACAGAAGATGTTCGAGACGCGAATCTGGTGGGCGCTGCGCGCATTCGATCCGACGCGGCCCGTCTTCGTCGAGTCCGAAAGCCGCAAGGTCGGCGACCTGCGCGTACCGGACGCGCTGATCGAACGGATTCGCGCCGCGCACTGCGTGCGCATCGAGCTGCCGCTTGCCGAACGGGTGCGACTGCTCAGAGAAGAGTACCCGCACCTCGAGGCGGATCCGCAGGCGCTGTTCGCGCAGCTCGACTGCCTCGTTGCGCTGCACGGGCGCGAACGGATCGACCACTGGAAAGCGCTCGCGCGCGGCGGGCAGTGGGATGCGCTGGTCGAGCGCCTGCTCGTCGAGCACTACGACCCCGCGTATCTGCGCTCGATCCGCCGCAATTTCTGCCGTATCGACGCGGCGCCGACCGTTCGGCCGGCGAGCGCGTCGCGTGCGGCCTACGCCGAACTGGCTCGCGCCCTCGCGAAGCAGACGCTCGACGCGATGGTCGAGTGACACTGCCCCCGCGCCGCGGGTTCTGTCACTTGTCGGCGGCTGCGCCCGTTGCGCTCGCGCCCTTCAGCGCGGGATCGACGATCTGCGCCTTGTACTTGCGCTTCAGCGAGGCCAGGTAGGCGAGGTCGTCCGCGGCGCCCGCCTGTTGCTGCCACGCGCGCTGCTGGGACTGTCGGCGTTCCGCGTCGGGCGTGTCCGGCAGCTTCGCCGACAGCACCTGGAACACCGCGTACGTGCCGCCGTCGAGCTCGGCGCCGACGAATGCGGGCAGCTGATCGGCCGGCACCTGCATGATCGCGCGCAGCGCGCCGGGGGCAAGCCCTTCGGGCGCCGAGCGGCTGACGGTACGTTTGGGGGAAAACCCCGCGTCGTCCGGCGATTTGCGCAACGCCTCGATGCGTGCCGCCGCCGCCTCGCGCGCGAGCCGCGCAGCCTCCTGCCGTTCGACGCGCGCGCGGATCTGCTCGCGAACTTCGGCGAGCGGGCGCAGCGCGGCGGGCCGGTGATCGACGACCCGCGCCGAAACGAACGTGTTCGGCGCGACCTCGATCGCCTCGGTATTGCGTCGCTTCTTGATGGCGTCGTCAGAAAACAGCGCCTGCACGAGCCGCGGCGTGAAGATCTGCGGCGCACCCGGTCTCGCCGGAACACCGTCGCGCGTCAGCCCGTCGATCGACCGGATCTGCAGCTTGAGCTTGTCGGCGACGGGCCGCAGACTGTCGGACTGCTCGAAGACGGTATTGGTGAACTGCTCGGCGGCTTCGGCGAATTTCTTCTGTGCCTGCTGCCGGCGGTACTCGCGCTCGAGGTCGGCACGCACGGCCTCGAAGGGCCGGTGGGTGGCCGGCTTGACCTCGTCGACCCGGATGATGTGGAAACCGAAGTCGGTTTCGACGACGTCGCTGATTTCGCCCGGTTTGAGCCTGAACGCAGCGTCCTCGAACGCCTTGACCATCATGTTGCGGCCGAAGAATCCGAGGTCGCCGCCCTTCGCGGCCGACCCGGGATCTTTGGAGAACTCGCGCGCAAGCTTTGCAAAGTCGCCCGGATTCCTGCGAAGCTGTGCGAGCAGCTCTTCGGCCTTCTTGCGTGCACCGGCCTTATCGGCCGCGGTGCCGCCTTCGCCGGCGGTGAGCAGAATGTGGCTCGCGCGCCGTTCTTCGGGCTGGCCATACGCCGACTTGTTCTGTTCGTAGTAGGCCTTGAGTTCCGGCTCGGGTGCAGCGATCTGCGAAGCGACGTCGTCGAGGCTCAGAACCACATACTCCGCCTTGATCGATTCGGGCGTTTCGAACTCGCGGCGGTTCGCTTCGTAGTACGCGGCAATCGCCTCGTCGGTCACCTTGACGCGGCCGGCGAAGTCATCGGGGCGGAAACGCAGTTCACGAACCTCGCGTTGCTCCTCGTCGATGCGCAGCAGGCGCTCGGCGACGCTCTTCGGCAGAAACGTCGAATCGGCGACGGATTGCAACAGCGTCTGCCTCACCAGATCGTCGCGTACGCGCTGCTCGAACGCGCGCTCGCTGAGCGCCTGCGCGGCAAGCAGCGTCTTGTAACGCTCGTAGTCGAATTTGCCGTCGCGCTGGAACGCGGGCACCGACGCGATCACCTCGCGCAGGCGCTCCTCGCTGACGAACAGATGCGAGGCTGCAGCCTCAAGCGCGAGCGCATGCTCTGACAGCAGTGCGTCGAGCGTGGCCGCACGCGCCTGCGGCGTGTCGAACAGCTTGGCGTCGAAGTTGTCGCCGAACATCCGGCGCAACTGTTCGATGCGCTCGCGTTGGGCCGCCTCGAGTTCCTGCGGGGATACCGGCTTGCCGGCGATGCGCGCGACCGCATTGTCGCCCTCGATGAATCGGTTGTAGCCCTGGATGCCGAAGAAGACGAACGAAGGGAAGATCAGCACCAGCATGAAGAACATCAGCCAGCGACGATGTGACCGGATCGAGTCGAACATGGCGACCGTGTACGAAGATGTTTGGAGGATCGACAAAAAAGGGCGAACTCTCGTTCGCCCTTTTTCTTGTCGGATCTTGGCGGAGTGGACGGGACTCGAACCCGCGACCCCCGGCGTGACAGGCCGGTATTCTAACCGACTGAACTACCACTCCCCTTGGTGGCTGCTGCCCGATCGTTTCGGACTGGTGGGTGCTGAGAGGCTCGAACTCCCGACCTACGCCTTGTAAGGGCGCCGCTCTACCAACTGAGCTAAGCACCCTCGCGACCGCTCGCGTTTCACCGGTCCCGCAGTTGGCAACAAGGGCGTCAGTTTACTGCATCCTTCAGGGCCTTGCCAGGGCGGAACTTCGGAACCTTCGCCGCCTTGATCTTGATCGATGCGCCGGTGCGCGGATTGCGCCCCGTCCGCGCTGCGCGCCTGCCGACGGTGAACGTGCCGAAGCCGACGAGCGTGACCGAATTCCCCTTTTTCAACGACGCACGAATTCCACCGACGACTGCCTCCAATGCGCGCCCCGCCGCGGCTTTGGAAATGTCGGCCTGCTTGGCGATGTGCTCGATCAATTCACTCTTGTTCACTGAAAACCCCCTCATAGGTTGCGCGTTAGCGAGTTCTTCTGACGATGTCGGCGTCGTTCTCGGCGCGGGCCCCATCGCGCTTGTGCTGTCGCTGGAGCGAGTGGAAGGAACGTATTCAACCGCGCGGGTCTGGCAGTGTCAAGCGAGTCGGGTCCATGAAACACTCGCGGACGAAGACGTTTCGTCCGCGAGTCGAACCGCGCTGCACGCAGTCCGGCGTCAGTGCTTGACGAATTCGCCCGTCGCAGCGGGCACCGGCGCAACCGCCGCGGCAACGACGGCGCGCTCGTCGTCGGTGATCGGCGTCGGCTGCCGCTGCAGCGCGATTTCGAGCACCCGGTCGATCCACTTGACCGGGACGATTTCGAGGCGATTCTTCACCGTTTCGGGGATCTCGGCGAGATCCTTGACGTTCTCCTCGGGGATCAGCACGGTCTTGATACCGCCGCGGTGCGCGGCCAGCAGCTTCTCCTTCAGACCGCCGATCGCAAGCACCTCGCCGCGCAACGTGATCTCGCCCGTCATCGCGATATCGGGGCGCACCGGGATACCCGTCAGCGTCGAAACCAGCGCGGTGGCGATCGCGATACCCGCGCTCGGTCCGTCCTTCGGCGTCGCCCCTTCGGGCAGGTGGATGTGAATGTCGCTCTTCTCGAAGACCTCGTCCTTGATGCCGAGGCGGCGCGACCGGCTGCGCACGACCGAACGCGCGGCCTCGACCGACTCTTTCATCACGTCTCCAAGCGACCCCGTGCGGATGATGTTGCCCTTGCCGGGCATCACGGCCGCCTCGATCGTCAGCAACTCGCCGCCGACCTCGGTCCATGCGAGCCCCGTGACCTGGCCGACCTGCGCCTCCTTCTCCGCGACGCCGAAGGTGTAGCGGCGGACACCCAGGAACTTGTCCAGGTTGCGCGGCGTGACTCTGACCTTGCCGCCGTCCTTCTTCAGCAACGCGTTCTTCACGACCTTGCGGCAGATCTTCGACAGCTCGCGCTCGAGCGCGCGCACGCCCGCCTCACGCGTGTAGTAGCGCACGATGTCGCGGATCGCCGCTTCCGAGACGTCGAGCTCGTCGCGCTTGACACCGTTGTTGCGCATCTGCTTGGGCAACAGGTAGCGCAGCGCGATGTTGACCTTCTCGTCCTCCGTGTAACCGGACAGCCGGATCACTTCCATCCGGTCCAGCAGCGGCGGCGGGATGTTCATCGTGTTGGCGGTCGCGACGAACATCACGTCCGACAGGTCGTAGTCGACCTCGACGTAATGGTCGACGAAGGTGTGGTTCTGCTCGGGGTCGAGCACTTCGAGCAGCGCCGACGACGGATCGCCGCGGAAGTCCTGGCCCATCTTGTCGACTTCGTCGAGCAGGAACAGCGGGTTGCGCACGCCGACCTTGGTCAAGTTCTGCAGGATCTTTCCCGGCATCGAACCGATGTACGTGCGCCGGTGTCCGCGGATCTCGGCCTCGTCGCGCACGCCGCCCAGCGCCATTCGCACGAACTTGCGGTTCGTCGCTTTGGCGATCGACTGGCCGAGCGAGGTCTTGCCCACGCCCGGCGGGCCGACCAGACACAGGATCGGCGCCTTCAGCCGGTCGACGCGCTGCTGAACGGCGAGATACTCGACGATGCGCTCCTTGACCTTGTCGAGACCGTAGTGGTCTTCGTCGAGAACCTTCTGCGCGTTGGCCAGATCGTTGTTGATCTTGCTCTTCTTCTTCCACGGCAGGTTGACCAGCGTGTCGATGTAGTTGCGCACGACCGTCGCCTCGGCCGACATCGGCGACATCAGCTTGAGCTTCTTCAGCTCCGACTCGGCCTTCTGACGCGCCTGCTTGGGCATGCGCGCCGCCTTGATCTTCTTCTCCAGTTCC
>JBKBSH010000376.1:0-2641 GCA_046291795.1 Burkholderiaceae bacterium
GCGCCTCCGATGCGAGGCAGTGGCCGCTCGCGCGGATGGCGGTGTCGAAGGCGACGCAGTCTTCGTCGGGCAGTTCCGGCAGGCGCTTTTCGTCGAGGTACACCAGGCACAGGTATTTCATCGGTTGGGACCCTCCTTTGGGGTGGCTCGCCATCGTCAGTCGAACGGACGGCCGGCGAATCGACATCACGCCTGTTTTACCCCGCTCCCGTGAGGGGAGAGCCGAGTTCGGACAGACGCCTGCGCAGGAAGCGCCGCTCGGGCTCGGTCTTCGCCAGCGCGAGCGCGCGCTCGTACGCGCCGCGCGCGTCGGCGACGCGGCCGAGCCGCCGGCAGAACTCGGCGCGCGCCGAGTGCGCGAGGTGATAGTCGGTCAACTCGCCGCGCGCGAGGATCGCGTCAACGAGCGCGAGCCCGGCCGCGGGACCGTCGCGCATCGCCACCGCGACCGCGCGGTTCAGCGCCACGATCGGCGACGGCTCGACGCGCGCGAGCACGTCGTACAGGCCGACGATCTGCGTCCAGTCGGTCGCCTCCGCCGACGGCGCTTGCGCGTGCACGGCGGCGATCGCCGCCTGCAGCGTGTACGGACCGAAGCGGCGCGACGCCAGCGCGCGCTCGACGAGCGCCAGCCCTTCGTCGATCAGCGCGCGGTTCCAGAGCTGGCGATCCTGGTCGGCGAGCAGCACCAGATCGCCCTCGGGCGTGGTGCGCGCGGCGCGCCGCGCTTCGGTGAGCAGCATCAACGCAAGCAGCCCGATCGCCTCCGGCTCGGGCAGCAATTCGGCCAGCAGCCGGCCGAGCCGGATCGCTTCCGCCGACAGGTCCGGGCGCGTCAGCGCTTCGCCCGCCGACGCCGAGTAGCCTTCGTTGAAAACGAGATAGATCACGCGCAGCACGCTGTCGAGCCGTTGCGGCAGTTCGTGCGGCGCCGGCACCCGGTACGGGATGCCCGCGTCGCGGATCTTGGCCTTGGCGCGCACGATGCGCTGCGCGAGCGTCGACGCCGGCGTCAGGAACGCGCGCGCGATCGCTTCGGTCGTCAGCCCGCACACTTCGCGCAACGTCAGCGCGACCTGCGCGTCGGGCGCGAGCGCCGGGTGGCAGCAGGTGAAGATCAAACGCAGCCGGTCGTCGGCGATCTCCTCCGCGTCGCCGGGCGCGGCGCTTTCGTCCGCGAGCGATGCGGCGAATTCGGCGTGATCCTCGAGCGAATCGAAGCGGCGCCGGCGGCGGATCGCGTCGATCGCCTTGAAGCGGCCGGCGGAGACGAGCCACGCGCGCGGATTGGCCGGAACGCCGTCGCGCGGCCACTGTTCGAGCGCGGCGCGAAACGCATCGGCGAGCGCTTCTTCGGCGAGGTCGACGTCGCCGAGCAACCGCACCAGTGTGGCGAACACGCGGCGCGACTCGGCGCGGTAGATCGACTCGACCGTCGCCCGAACGCGCTCCGCGCTGTGCTCGCGCATCACGGCCGCCGCGGCGCTTCGAACGATTCGATCGGCCGCACCTCGACGCCCCAGCCGAGCTGCTCGTTCAGCAGCGCGGCGGGATGCTTCGACGCGATGCGGATCGCCTCGTTCAGATCGCGCGCCTCGACGATGAAGAAGCCGCCGATCTGCTCCTTCGTTTCGGCGAAAGGGCCGTCGGTGACGACGGGTTTTCCGTTGCGCGGGCGGATGCACACGGTCGATCGCGTCGGTCCGAGCGAAGCCTGCGCGACCAGCCGACCGGTCGCGCGCAGCGCCTCGTCGTGCGGGCGGCACGCGCGGCCGATCGCCTCCAGCTCGGCGGCGGACAGGGTGCCGGATCGCGTCTCGTCGTAGTGGGCCAGGCAAAGGTACTTCATCGCGGGCTCCGTCGTGAGTGGGCACCGGATAGTCGATTCAGGGTGCCGACCATCGACAGATGCGCACCGCGCGCGGCCTCAAACGGTCAGCAGTCCGAGCAGCCCCGCCATCGGCAGCGTCGAGCGCGCCGCATAGGGCATGCGCCACAGGCCGCCGTGACAGGCTCCTTCGGCGAGCAGTTGCAGCGGATGCGCCAGCTCGACGTCCGGGTTCGCCGCCGCTTGCGGATGGCGCAGGTCGTGCACCAGCAGCACGGCCATCAGTGCGGCGGCCGTCGACGGCTCGAAGGCCTCGACGCCAAAGCGGTGCGCGGCGCGATACGCCGCCGCGAGCACGCGGTTCTTCGTCACCGGGCGCGTCAGCGCGGGTGGCGCGACGTGAATCGACACGCGGATACCTGCGCGTCGCGCGACCAGCGCGCGCCATTGCTGCAGCCGCTCGGCCAGCACGTCGTTCGGCCCCTGTTGCGCGACGAGTGCATCGACGATGCCCGCGAGTCCGACAGGTTCGCTCGCCTCCCGCATCGTCGCCAGCGGCACGCCGTTGCGCGCGAAGGCGCGCCCGAACGTGGCCAGCCGCGCCGCACGCGCTGCCCGTCCGCGGCGCGAAAACCGCTCGTGCGCGGCGCGCAGCGCGGCCGCCGGCACCGCGTACGCATCGGTCGGCGTGGCGAGCATCGCGAGCGTCGTGTCGCTGCGCCGCGCTGCGAGCGCGGCCTGGATCGCATCCATCGCCGCCGCGACGCGAACGTGTCGTGCGTCATCCGGGTAGGCGTACGCGCCGACGACCAG
>JBKBSH010000377.1:0-2631 GCA_046291795.1 Burkholderiaceae bacterium
CCGGGCGCTCCGCCACCCCCCCCCGCGCGCGACGCCACGCGTAGGCGCGCGGACTCCAGAAGCTCATTCGACCAGCCGGCCGTTTTCGAGCCGGATCGTGCGCGCGCGCGCCGGCACGGCGATCGGCTCGCCTTGCGAGGCGACGATCACCGTGACGCCGGCCACCGAGAACTGCTCGAGCAGTTGCAGGACGCCTGCGCCAGCGGCTGCGTCGAGATGCGCGGTCGGGGCGTCGACCAGCACCAACGCCGGGCGATTGACGATCGCGCGCGCCAGCGCTGCGCGCTGGAGCGCACCGCCCGCGAGTTCCGGCGGGCGGGCCGTCAACGCGTCGATCCCGACGCGGGCCAGCGCCGCGCGAGCACGTTCCTCGGCCTGCCGCGTCGGCAATCCGGAAGCCAGCGCGGGCAGCATCACGTTTTCGAGCACGCTGCGGTCGTCGAGCAGCATCGGGTCCTGCAGCACGGCGCCCATCGAGCGTCGAAGAAACGGCAGCGTGCGCGGACGCAGTCGCGCGACGTCCTCGCCGGCGACGATCACGCGACCGCCGGTGGGTGCCTCGAGCGCGGCGATCAGCCGCAGCACGGTCGACTTGCCGGCACCGCCCGGGCCGACGAGCAGCACGAACTCGCTGCGTCCGATCGCAAAGCTCACTTCGGCCAGCGCAAGCCGAAACGCGCCATAGCGCTTGGTCACGTGATCGAACACGACCAGCGGTGCGGGGCCTTCGATCGGTGCGACGGACATCGGGGGCAGTGCTTAGAATCGGTGCGATCTGCGCAGCACGCGCCCGCACCGGCGACGGATTCTAAGAGCTTGTCCGTCGGCGAATCGTGCGTGCGGACGTCGTGTCATCCGAGCGTCACCGATTCCCCCTATGGTCAAGCGTAAACGCCGGGCCAAGTCCCGGAAGGACCAGGAAATCGCCGCGCCCACGGAGCGCTTTCTCAACCGGGAGCTGTCGCAGCTCGCCTTCAACGAACGCGTGCTTGCGCTCGCCGCGCGCGCCTCGGTCCCGCTCGCCGAGCGGTTGCGCTATGTCTGCATCGTTTCGTCGAACCTCGACGAGTTCTTCGAGATCCGCGTGGCGGGGCTGATGGAGGAGCTTCGCGGATCGCGCAACGACGGTCCCGCCTCGCCGCTGTGGCAGGAGTTCATGCGGATTTCGGAGCGCGCGCACGCGCTGGTCGACCGTCAATACGCGCTGTTCAACCAGACGCTCGCGCCGGCGCTCGCGCGCCACGGAATCGTGATCGTCAGCCACGCGGAGCGAACGCCTGCGCAGCGCGCCTGGGTGCGCGAGTACTTCGAGCGCGAGGTCCGTCCGCTGCTGTCGCCGATCGGACTCGACCCTTCGCACCCGTTTCCGCAGGTGATGAACAAGGCGCTGAATTTCATCGTCCAGCTCGCCGGGCGCGACGCGTTCGGCCGGCCGTCGACGATCGCCATCCTGAAGGTGCCGCGCGTGCTGCCGCGGGTGATCCCGCTGCCGGCGAAGCTTTCCGGCGGCAATCAGGCCTTCGTGATGCTGAGTTCGGTGATCCGCGCGCATCTCGAGGATGTCTTTCCCGGCCGCGGCATCGCCGGCTTCTCGCAGTTCCGCGTCACGCGCGACTCCGAGCTGTGGGTCGACGAGCGCGAGGTCCACAACCTGCGCCAGGCGTTGCGCATGGAACTCACGCAGCGGCACTTCGGCAACGCCGTTCGGCTCGAGGTCGCGCGCGCGTGCCCGCAGACGCTGGAGACATTGCTGCGCGAGCAGTTCCAGCTTCCCGAGGCGGCCGTCTACCGCGTCGACGGGCCGGTCAACCTCGTGCGGCTCAATCAGCTCGTCGATCACCTGACGCAGCCGGCGCTGCGCTGGCCGCCGTTCGCACCGGCCTGGCCCGCCAAGGTGCCGCACTCGACCGAGGGCGCGGACATGTTCGAGGCGATGCGCGCCGGCGACATCCTGCTGCACCACCCGTTCGAGAGCTTCGAGCCCGTGATCGAGTTCCTGCGGCAGGCCGCGCTCGATCCGAAGGTCGTCGCGATCCGCATGACGCTTTATCGCACGGGCACCGGCTCGGTGCTGGTTGACCTGCTCGTCGAGGCGGCGCGCCGCGGCAAGGAGGTCACCGTCGTCGTCGAGCTGAAGGCGCGCTTCGACGAGGAGGCCAACATCAACCTCGCCGAGCGGCTCGAGGCGGTCGGCGTGCAGGTCGTCTACGGCGTCGTCGAGCTGAAGACCCACGCCAAGCTGCTGCTCGTGGTTCGGCGCGAGGACGACGGTCCCGCGAAGAAGAAAGGCGGCGCGCGCGCGCGGCTGGCGCACTACGCGCACCTGGGCACTGGAAACTACCACCCGACGACGACGAAGCTGTACACCGACTTCGGCATGCTGACGTGCGAACCCGACATCTGCGCCGATGTCGAAAAGGTGTTCATGCACCTGACCAGCCTCACCAAGGTGGAAAAACTCAGGCATCTGTGGCTCGCGCCGTTCACGCTGCACAAGCGCGTGCTCGCCGCGATCGCCAACGAAGCGAAGTTCGCCGCTGCGGGCAAACCCGGGCGCATCGTCGCGAAGATGAACGCGCTGGTCGATGAGGCGACGATCAACGCGCTGTATTCGGCGTCGCAGGCCGGCGT
>JBKBSH010000378.1:0-2629 GCA_046291795.1 Burkholderiaceae bacterium
AAGGGCTATCGCACGCGCAAGAACAAGCGCACCGATTCGTTGATCGTGCAGCGCCGTCGCAAGTAAGGGATCCGCATGTCGCGTTCACTGAAAAAGGGCCCGTTCGTCGACGGGCATCTGCTGAAGAAAGTCGAGGCCGCGCAGGCCACGAAGGACAAGAAGCCGATCAAGACCTGGTCGCGTCGCTCGACGATCGTTCCCGATTTCATCGGACTGACGATCGCCGTGCACAACGGCAGGCAGCACGTCCCCGTCTATATCACCGAGCAGATGGTCGGTCACAAGCTCGGCGAGTTCGCGCTGACGCGCACTTTCAAAGGGCATGCGGCGGACAAGAAGACCGCGGTCGCGCCCGGCAGGAAGTAAGAGGACACGATGGAAACCACAGCATCCGTCCGCGGTGTCAGACTGTCGGCGCAGAAGGGCCGGCTCGTCGCCGACCTCGTCCGCGGCAAGCCGGTCGACAAGGCCCTGAACATCCTCGCTTTCACGCAGAAGAAGGCGGCCGGCATCATCAAGAAAGCGATCGAGTCGGCGATCGCCAACGCCGAGCACAACGACGGCGCCGACATCGACGAGTTGAAGGTCACGAAGATCTACGTCGAGAAGGCGTCGACGCTGCGCCGATTCTCGGCGCGCGCCAAGGGACGCGGCACGCGCATCAACAAGCAGACGTGTCACGTCTTCGTCGCCGTCGGCGACGGCAAGAGCCGCTAGGAAACCGAGGGGGGTACGCATGGGTCAGAAGATCAATCCCACCGGTTTCCGGCTCGCGGTTTCGCGCAATTGGAACTCGCGCTGGTTCGCGTCGGGTCCGGAGTTCGCGCGCATGCTCGGCGAAGACCTGAAAGTCCGCGACTACCTGAAGAAGAAACTTCGCAACGCGTCGGTCGGCCGCATCCTGATCGAGCGCCCTGCGAAAAACGCGCGCATCACGATCTACTCGGCGCGCCCGGGTGTCGTGATCGGCAAGAAGGGCGAGGACATCGAGTCGCTGAAAACCGAGCTGCAGAAGATGCTCGGCGTGCCCGTGCACGTCAACATCGACGAGATCCGCAAGCCGGAGATCGACGCGCAGCTGATCGCCGATTCGATCACGCAGCAGCTCGAAAAACGCATCATGTTCCGCCGCGCGATGAAGCGCGCGATGCAGAACGCGATGCGGCTCGGCGCGCAAGGCATCAAGATCATGAGCGCCGGACGGCTGAACGGGATCGAGATCGCACGCACCGAGTGGTACCGCGAAGGCCGCGTGCCGCTGCACACGCTGCGCGCGGACATCGACTACGGGCTTTCGGAAGCCAAGACCACCTACGGCGTCATCGGCGTCAAGGTCTGGGTTTACAAGGGCGATACGCTCGGTCGCAGCGAGGCGCCCGCGGCCGAAGCCGTGCCGGCGCCCGAGCGCGAAGAGCGCCGCGCGCGTCGACCCGAGTCCCGGCCGGAAGGCAAGCCCGCGGGCCGACCGGCGGTCAAACGCGCCGCACCCCGGCGAGTCGAACCGAAGACCGAAGCCAAGACCGAAGCGCCTCCCGTCGAGGCGCCCAAGGAAGAAGCCGCCAAGCCGGCCGTCAAACGCGTGCGCAAAGTCGCCGCCAAGACCACCGGCGACGCCAAGGGCGGCGGCAAAGACGGAGAGTAAGCGATGCTGCAACCCGCCCGACGCAAGTACCGCAAGGACCACAAGGGCCGCAACCGCGGCCTCGCCACGCGCGGCGCCCATGTCGCCTTCGGCGACTACGGCCTCAAGGCGACCGAGCGCGGCCGCCTGACGGCACGCCAGATCGAAGCGGCACGCCGTGCGATTTCACGCCACATCAAACGCGGCGGCCGCGTGTGGATTCGGATCTTCCCGGACAAGCCGGTATCGAAGAAGCCCGCCGAGGTACGGATGGGCAACGGCAAGGGAAACCCGGAGTACTGGGTCGCGCAGATCCAGCCGGGCAAGGTGCTGTACGAAATGGACGGCGTCGACGAGGCGCTCGCGCGCGAAGCCTTCGCGCTGGCGGCCGCCAAGCTGCCGCTGAAGACGACCTTCGTCGTTCGCCAGCTCGGCATGTAAGGGGGCGCGATGGAAGCGAAAGAACTGCGCGCGAAGGACGTCGCGGCGCTGACCAAGGAGCTGCAGGACCTGATGAAGGCGCATTTTTCACTGCGCATGCAAAAGGCCACGCAGCAGTTGCAGAACACGGCCCAGCTTCGCAACGTCCGGCGCGACATCGCCCGGGTCCGCACGGTGCTGGCGCAGAAGGCGGCATCGAAATGAACGCTGACAAGAAATCGCTGCAGCGGACCCTCATCGGGCGCGTCGTCAGCAACAAGATGGACAAGACGGTGACGGTGCTGGTCGAACGCAAGGTCAAACACCCCGTCTACGGCAAGTACGTCGTCCGATCGACCAAGTTCCACGCGCACGACGAAAGCGACCGGATCAACGAGGGCGATCTGGTCGAGATCGCGGAAACGAGGCCGATGTCGAAGACCAAGGCCTGGACCGTCACGCGTGTCGTCCAGTCCGCGCGTACCGTCTGACCAGGCCGCGGCTTGCGGCGAGGACCAGATTACGGATAAAATTTTCAGCTTCGCTGCGGGCGGCCCGTCCGGCTTTCGGAACGGCCGCGCGGCGGAA
>JBKBSH010000379.1:0-2623 GCA_046291795.1 Burkholderiaceae bacterium
GACCGAGGTCGCCGCCTATGCCTCCTCGATCAACTGGCTCGACGATGCGACGGTCGAGGCCGAGGTCGCCGCCGCGCTGGCGGCCGGTTTCCGTGAAATCAAGGTCAAGCTCGGCCATCCGTTGAAGGATGCGATCGCCCGCGCGCGGCTTCGCCTCGACCGCACGCGCTGCGGCGGCGAGGATGGTCGCGCGCGTGTCGTCGCGCGGCGCCTCGTCCAGCACCTCGTTCGCGGCGCGATAGCCGCGCAACGCATCGCGCTCGTTCATCGCCAGTCCTCCATCGCCGCGCGCAGCTTGCTCGTCGCGTAGCGCAGCCGGCTCTTGACCGTCTCGACGCCGACCTGCGTCAGGCTTGCGATCTCCTCCAGCGTCAGCCCGCCTTCGGCGTGCAGCAGAAACGCTTCGCGCTGCGCGGCCGGCAAGGCCTCGACCGCATCGACGAAGGCGCGCGCCCGCGCGCGCGAAAGCGCCCGCACGTCGGGTTCAAACGCGGCATCGGCCGCAACGAGGTCGACCAGGCTCGCATCGGGATCGCCAGCGACCGGATCGTCGAGGCTCGTCGCGGGATCGGTGCGGCGCCAGTGGTCGATCAGCTTGTTGCGCGCGATGCCGTACAGCCACGTCGCAAAGCGCGCGCGGCACGTAGCCGGACGCGTTGCGCACGACCGCCAGCCAGGTCTCCTGCAGCAGGTCGTCGGCGAGCTGCGGATCGTGCAGCGAGCGCAGCAGGAAGCGGTAGACGGCGCGCCCGTGCCGATCGTAAAGCTGCGCAAACGCGCCCGCGTCGCCGCCTGCGTAGGCGAGCATCAGTTCTTCGTCGGCCAGCGCTTCGAGCGGCGCATCGCGCATGCGCCGATTATGCGGTTTCGAACCGGCGCGCGAGCGCATCGAGGTCGACCGCGCCGCGCCAGGGCACGCCGCGCACCCCGCCCGCGGCCGGCGCATCCGGCTCGCCGAGCGAGTCGAGCACCGCGAGCGCGCCGGCGAAGTCCGCCCCGCGCGCGTACCCGCTGTCGGTGATCGCGGTCGCGAGATCGGCGCCGCGCGCCGCGGCCAGCCCCGGCGCCGAGTCCTCGAACGCGACGCAACTCGCGGGCGCCAGGCGCAGTCGCGCGAGCACCTGCGCGTAGATGTCGGCGGCGGGCTTCTTCGCCGGTACGACGTCGCCGGCGCCGACGACGCCGAAAAGCCGCGCAGCTTCGGCGCCGAGCGCCGCGCGCTCAGTGCACGGTCGCGCTGAGTTCGCCTTTCGCGTACTTCGCCGCCATCTTCTCCAGCGGCAGCGGCCGGATCTGCGACGCGCGGCCGGCGCAGCCGAACGCCTCGAAGCGCGCCTTGCAGATGTCTCGCGCGGCGGCGGTGGCCGCCTTGAAGAACGCGCGCGGATCGAACTCCTCGGGCTTCTTCGCCATCAGCTCGCGCATCGCGCCGGTCATCGCCAGACGGATGTCGGTGTCGATGTTGACCTTGCGCACGCCGTTGCGGATGCCCTCGACGATGCTGTCGACCGGAACGCCGTACGTTTCCTTGATGTCGCCGCCGTACTTGCGGATGATCGCGAGCCACTCCTGCGGAACGCTCGACGAGCCGTGCATCACCAGGTGCGTGTTCGGAATCCGCGCGTGGATCGCCCGCACGCGGTCGATCGCGAGGATGTCGCCGGTCGGCTTGCGCGTGAACTTGTACGCGCCGTGGCTGGTGCCGATCGCGATCGCCAGCGCATCGACGCCGGTGGCGCGGACGAAGCGCGCCGCTTCGTCCGGATCGGTGAGCAGTTGCGAGTGGTCGAGCTTGCCTTCGGCGCCCACACCGTCTTCCTTGCCGGCGGTGCCGGTTTCGAGCGAACCCAGACAGCCGAGTTCGCCCTCGACCGACACGCCGACCGCGTGCGCCATCTCGACCACGCGCGAGGTCACCGCGACGTTGTAGTCGTAGCTGGCGGGCGTCTTCATGTCCTCGAGCAGCGAGCCGTCCATCATTACGCTCGTGAAGCCGCTGCGGATCGACTGCTGGCACACCGCGGGCGAAGCG
Source organism: Burkholderiaceae bacterium (assembly GCA_046291795.1). GTDB lineage: Bacteria > Pseudomonadota > Gammaproteobacteria > Burkholderiales > Burkholderiaceae_F > DSNY01. Next base: position 2,033 of record JBKBSH010000379.1, read on the forward strand.
CCGTGGTCCTGGTGCATGCAAACGGGGATATGCGGATACATCTCGACGGCCGCTTCGACCATCTTGCGCAGGAACGGCTCGCCTGCGTACTTGCGCGCGCCGGCCGACGCCTGCAGGATCACCGGGCTGTCGGTCGCATCGGCCGCCTGCATGATCGCGTGGATCTGCTCCATGTTGTTGATGTTGAAAGCGGGCAATCCGTAGCCGTGCTCGGCGGCGTGGTCGAGAAGCTGCCGCAGCGAAATCAGCGCCATGGGTCGTACTCCGGAAGGGGTTGAGAAGTCTTCAGGCCGCCGCGCGTTCGCCCTCGAACGAGCGCGCGACTTCGGCGATCGATTCGATGATGCGGTCCGCGCCCGCCGACGCGATCGGCCGGCCGCGGTTGTAGCCGTAGGGCACGACCCACACGGGGATGCCCGCGGCACGCGCGGTCGCGACGTCGATCTCCGAGTCGCCGACCAGCAACGTGCGCTCGGGCGCGGCGCGGAACCGATGCATGCAGTGCGCGACCGGCAGCGGGTCGGGCTTTTTCGCGGCGAGCGTGTCGCCGCAGATCACCAGATCCAGGTAGTCGCGCAGCCGGTGCGCGTC
>JBKBSH010000380.1:0-2620 GCA_046291795.1 Burkholderiaceae bacterium
GCTCTTCCGATCCGCCTGGCCCGAACTCGTCGACGCCGCGGCGCGCGCGCCGCTGGCCGTGCGGGCCGCGGGGCTGCGCGCCGACGCCGCGCCGTTGCGCATCCTCGCGGCGGCTTCGCTCGAAGACGAAGCGAGCCTGGTCGCCGAGCAGGTGCTCGCGTGGTTGCGCGCGGGCGCCCGTTCGATCGCGCTGGTCGCGCTGGACCGCGTCGTCGCGCGGCGCGTTCGCGCGCTGCTCGAACGCGCGCAGGTGCTCGTTCGCGACGAGGCGGGCTGGAAGCTCGCGACGACGAGCGCCGCCGGCGCCGTGATGCGCTGGCTCGATCTGGCGCGCGACGACGTGTACTGGCGCGACCTGCTCGACTGGCTGAAGTCGCCGTTCACGCTGGCGAACCTGGCGGACAAGAGCGCGGCCGTCGTCGCGATCGAACAGGCGATCCGCGCCGGCGGTGCGCTGCGCGGCGCGCGCGCGATCGGTGCCGCGGTCGCCGAACGCGCGGCGCACGGCGACGCTTCGTCGGCGCGTGCCGGCGAGGCCGTGCAACTGCTGCGGACGATCGATGCGCAAGCGCGTGCCGCGCGCCGCGGCGGGCGCACGTTCGCCGAACATGCGCGCACGCTCGCCGTCGCGCTCGACGCGCTCGGCATGCGAACCGCGCTCGCGCTCGACCCGGTCGGCCGCGCGGTGTTACGCGAGATCGATGCGCTGGCGGTCGCGCTCGCCGGCGATGCCACGCGAGTCGGACTCGCGGATTTCCGCGCGCTGGTCGCCGAACGCTTCGAGGAGGCCGGTTTCGTCGATCGGTCGATCGCGAGCCCCGTGGTCATGCTGTCGCTCGGCGCGACCCGGTTGCGCGACTTCGACGCGGCGCTGCTGATCGGCGCCGACGCCGATCACCTCCCGGCTGCGGCGTCCGAGTCGCGGTTGGTTTAGAACGCCGTGCGCGCCGAGCAGGGGGGGGGCACCGCCTCGGACCTGGCGCACGCGCAGGGCGTGGCCGTCGCGAGCCTGATCGCGCGCGTGCCGGAAGTCGCGGCGAGCTGGTGCCGCCGGCGCGGCACCGAGCCCAACGCGCTGTCGCCGCTGCTCGACCGGTTGCGGCTCGCGCACGAATGCACCGGGGGCGCAGCGCTCGTGCAGTGCGGTGGCCGCGCTCACGTCGAGGTCGAGGCCGAGCCGGGCGCGCGGCCGGCGCCGGAAGCCTCGGGTCTGCTGCCCGCGCGGCTTGCCGCGAGCGGCGCGCAGAGCCTGGTCGACTGCGCGTACCAGTTCTACGCGCGCCATCTGCTCGGCCTGCGCGAGCCCGACGACGTGATCGAAGAGCCGGCCAAGCGCGAGTTCGGCGAAGCGCTGCACGCGGTGCTGTACCGCTTTCACCGCGAATGGGGCGCGCAGGACTTCGACGCGGTCCCGCTGCCGCGACTGCGCGCAAGCCTGGCGCAGCACGTGCACGCGGTGTTTGCGCCGCGCGTGGCGCGGCTGCCCGCATTCGTCGGCCTGCAGGTGCGCTGCGAGGCGCTGATCGACCGCTACGTCGAGTGGCTGCAGCGGCGCGCGCGCGAAGGCTGGCGCTGGTGCGCCGGCGAGCGCGCGGTCGAAGCGCCGCTCGTTTTCGACGGAAAGCGCGCAATCGCGTTGCACGGGCGAATCGACCGGATCGATGCCGACCGCGACGGCCGGCGTCAGGTCATCGACTACAAGGCGCGGCCCGTCGCCGCGCTCCGGCAGGCGCTCGCCGAACCGGGCGAGGACCTGCAGTTGCCGTTCTACGGGCTGTTGCTCGCCTTGCAGCCCGCCTCCGGAGAAGCGCCGGCCGAAAGCGCGGCGTACGTCTGCCTCGACGGCACGACGGCCGCTCGCGCGGTCGTGCGCGAGGTCTTGCCCGGGCAGCCGTTGCCGGCGCTCGTCGATGCGTTGCACGCGCGGCTGCGGCGTGATCTGCGCCGCATCGCCGAAGGTGCGCCGTTGCCGGCGATCGGCGCGCCGACGGTCTGCGCGAACTGCGAAATGCGCGGGCTGTGCCGGCGCGATTACTGGTCGGCCGAAGACGGTGCGCCGCCCGGGGAGGAGGCGTGACCGCTCCCGCCGTTGCCGCGGCCGCGGAGTACCTGTGCAACGGTGTCGCGATCGACGGCGACGAGTTCGTTCGCCGCGCGTGTGCGCCGCAGGCGAGCTGCGTGGTCGAGGCCTGCGCGGGCAGCGGCAAGACCTGGCTGCTCGTCGCGCGGATCGTCCGGCTGCTGCTCGCGGGCGCGCAGCCGGGCGAGATCCTCGCGATCACCTTCACGCGCAAGGCCGCGCAGGAGATGCGCGAGCGGCTGTTGCGCGAGCTTGCGCTGCTGGCGACCGCGCCGGACGAAGCCGTCGTCGCCGCGCTGCATGCCCGCGGGCTCGCGCCGGCGCAGGCGCGCGCGCAGATCGGCGCGGCGCGAGACCTGTACGAACGCGTCGCCACCGCGCGCGTGCCGCTGACGATCGAAACCTTCCACGGCTGGTTCTGGCAATTGATCGGCCGTGCGCCGCTCGGCGCCGGCGTGCCCGCGGCGCCGACGCTCGCCGAAGGCACCGCGCGCCTGCTCGACGATGCGTGGCAGCAGTTCTTCGCCGCGCTCGAGGATC
>JBKBSH010000381.1:0-2616 GCA_046291795.1 Burkholderiaceae bacterium
GCGCCGCGATACGCGTCGACCGGCGCGGTGTTGGTGAACACCGCCTGGATCTCGCTGTAGATCGCCGGCGTCGTGTACTGCCCGGCGAGCAGCGTCGAGTGCAGGATCGTCGGGATGCACGACGCGAAGGTGGACAGGTACGCGCCCATGTTGGCGGTCGTGTGCTCGCGCAGCGCGAGGAACCTGCCGTCGCGGTCCAGCGCCAGCTCGGCGACCGTCACGTGGTCGCGGCCGTGCGCGTCGGTGAGGAACGACTCGCTGCGCTCGGCGGTCCACTTGATCGGTCGGCCGATGCGCTTGCTCGCCCACACCAGCGCCGTTTCCTCCGCATACAGGTAGATCTTCGAACCGAAACCGCCGCCTACGTCCGGCGCGATCACGCGCAGCTTGTGCTCGGGGATGCCGAGCACGAACGCGGCCATCAGCAGCCGCTCGACGTGCGGGTTCTGGCTGGTGACATACAGCGTGTACGAGTCGTCGGCGCGGTTGTAGGCGGCGTTGGCGGCGCGCGGCTCGATCGCGTTGGGGATCAGCCGGTTGTTGACGAACTCGAGCTTGGTCACGTGCGCGGCCTTCGCGAACGCGGCGTCGACCGCCGCCTTGTCGCCGCACGCCCACGTGTAGCAGACGTTGTCGGGCGCGATCTCGTGCACGGCGGTCTTCGCTTTCGCCGCGGTCGCGGTGTCGACGACCGCCGGCAGCACTTCGTAGTCGACTTCGATCAGCGCGGCAGCGGCCTTGGCCTGTGCCCGCGTCTCCGCCACCACGAGCGCGACCTGATCGCCGACGTGCAGCACCTTGTGCTCGGCGATGATCGGATGGCGCGGCTCTTTCATCGGCGTACCGTCGATCGAGGTGATCAGCCAGCCGCACGGCAGGCCACCGACGGAGGCGACGTCCTTGCCGGTGAACACGCCCAGCACGCCGGGCGCTTTCTTCGCCGCGGCGGTGTCGATCGACTTGATCTTCGCGTGCGCGTGCGGGCTGCGCAGGAAGTAGCCGTAGGTCTGGTTCGGCAGCGTCACGTCGTCCGTGTACTGCCCGGCGCCGGTCAGGAAGCGGTAGTCCTCCTTCCGCTCGACCGCGCGTCCGATGAAGCCTGCTTTCGGATCGTTCATCTCGGTGCTCCTAGGTCGCGTCGTCCCGGCGCGGGCCGGGACCCAAGTTGTCGGCTCTGGCCATTGGACCCCGGCCTGCGCCGGGGCGACGGCTAGACACCCATCGCCTTCGCGCCCTGCGCGACGGCCTTGACGATGTTCTGGTAGCCGGTGCAGCGGCAGAAGTTGCCCTCGAGCCCTTCGCGGATCTGCGCTTCGGTCGCGTGCGGCCAGTGCGTGACCAGATCGATCGCGCTCATCACCATGCCCGGCGTGCAGAAGCCGCACTGCAGCCCGTGGCACGCCTTGAACGCGGCCTGCATCGGGTGCATCGAGCCGTCCGCCGGCGTGATGCCTTCGATGGTCGTCACCTCCGCGCCCTGCAGTTGCGCGGCGAGCACGTTGCAGCTCTTCACCGCGCGGCCGTTGACGTGAACGGTGCACGCGCCGCACTGCGCGGTGTCGCAGCCGACGTGCGTTCCGGTCAGCCGCAGATGCTCGCGTATGAAGGTGACGAGCAGCGTATCGGGTTCAACTTCGGCCGTGACGGCCTTGCCGTTGACCCGAAAGGACAAAGAAACCGACATGACTGTCTCCTTGGTTGATGGGGCGCGGCTGCCGCCGGACCGCGGCCGCGCCAGTGGCGTTTTTGTTCGCTCGCCCCACGCGGCAATCATGCATTGAAGTGGCGCCGATCGCCAAGCGTTCGCCCGGAGCAAGGCTTGCAAGCCACGTGCCATTGGACACCCGCGAAAAGCCCGACGCAATGCGGACTCGATTGCGCAATTCTGGTACAGGACGGCAACGTGACTGCGCCATAGAATGGCGCGGCACGGGAGACAAGCCATGGACCAGCAGGATCGCTGGCCGCTGCCGCCTTCATGCGGCAATGCGGAATAGGCTGACGTTCGCGCGCCGATCGAGGAATCCTGGCGCCGATGTGCCGGCTTCGGCCTGGAAAGAAACCGCGAGCCCGACTTCGGTCCGCTGCCGGCGCGGCGGCTCGCCGAGATGCGGGACAGCAGCCGGACTTTGACGCTCAACGCGTTGCCGGTGATGGAGAACCTGTACCGGCAGATCGTCGACACGGAAAGCATGATCGTGTTGACCGACGCACAGGGGCTGATCCTGCATTCGCTGGGCGACGACGGGTTTTTGCAACGCGCCGAGAAGGTCGCTCTGAAGCCCGGCGTGGTGTGGTCGGAGAGCGAGAAGGGAACGAACGCGATCGGCACCGCGATCGCCACGCTGGAGCCGACGCTGGTGCACGGCCCGGAACATTACCTGACGGTCAATCACTTCCTCACGTGCTCGGCGGCGCCGATCGCCGATCCGTACGGCCGGCTGATCGGCGTGCTGGACGTGACCGGCGACTGGCGCGGGTACCACCGGCACACCATGGCGCTGGTGCGCATGTCGGCCAGCGTGATCGAGAACAGCCTGTTTCGCGGCGCATTTCCCGGCGAGGTGGCGCTGCACTTTCACACCCGCGGCGAACTGATCGGCACGCTGTTCGAAG
>JBKBSH010000382.1:0-2593 GCA_046291795.1 Burkholderiaceae bacterium
GATCCGGCGCGCGGGGTGGTTGGGGCGGTGGTTGCGTGTGCTCGACAAAAAGGCGATGTTGGAGCAGAGTGTTGCGCGGCTGCAAGAGCTCAAAGTCGGCATTCGCTCGATGTCACAGGCGGTGGAGACGCTGTCGGGCGGGCAGCGCCAACGGCTTTCGATCGCTCGCGCGCTGCTGAAGGACGCGCCGATCCTGCTGCTCGACGAGGCGACCGCGGCACTCGACTCCGAATCCGAGCGTTACATCCAGGCATCGCTCGAGCGCCTGATGAAGGGCCGCACGACCTTCGTCGTCGCGCACCGGCTGTCGACGATCGAGCGCGCCGACCGCATCGTCGTGCTCGAGGCGGGCCGCGTCGTCGAGACCGGTCGCCACGCCGAGCTGCTCGCCCGCGGCGGGCTGTACGCCCACCTGCATCACATCCAGTTTTCGCATGCGAAGGAGGCTGCATGAACGCTTCGCCGAACACACCGCCGATCAGCCGTTATCCCGTCCCGGAACTGAAGGATCTGCCCGAGGACATCCGCGCGCGCATCCTCGCCGTGCAGCAGAAGTCGGGGTTCATCCCGAACGTGTTCCTGACGCTCGCGCACCGGCCTGACGAGTTCCGCGCGTTCTTCGCGTACCACGACGCGCTGATGGAAAAGGAGAGCGGACTCACCAAGGCCGAGCGCGAGATGATCGTGGTGGCCACGAGCGGCGCCAACCGGTGCCAGTACTGCGTCGTCGCGCACGGCGCGATCCTGCGCATCCGCGCGAAGAACCCGCTGGTCGCCGACCAGGTCGCGATCAACTACCGCAAAGCCGACATCACCCCGCGGCAGCGCGCGATGCTGGACTTCGCGATGAAGGTCGCGCTCGATTCCGGATCGATCGGCGACGCCGACTTCGACGCGCTGCGCGCGCACGGCTTTTCCGACGAGGACATCTGGGACATCGGCGCCGTGGCCGCATTCTTCGCGCTGTCGAACCGGATGGCGAACATGATCGGCATGCGGCCGAACGACGAGTTCTATCTGCTGGGCCGTTTGCCGAAGGCCGCCTCATGATGCCCGCGATTTTCGGGCCGGACGTCGAGCAGGCATTGGTCCGCGACTTCTTCGGTGACCGCGTCGGCGTGTTCGTCGACGTCGGCGCCAACGATCCCGTCAAGGACTCTCAGACCTGGCATCTCGAGCAGCGCGGATGGTCCGGACTGTTGATCGAGCCGCTTCCGGCGCTTGCCGCCCGGCTGCGGGCCGAACGTCGTGCGGTCGTCATCGAGGCCGCCTGCACTTCGGCCGAGCGTTCGGGGCAGACGGCGAAGCTGAAAGTGGCCGGTGCATGGTCGTCGCTGGAAAGCGGGTTACGCGTCACCGACGCGGTGGTGCAGGGCGAGATCGAAGTACGGCTCGTGACACTCGACGAGATCCTGCAGTCGCATGGGATCGCATCGGTCGATTTCGTTTCCATCGATGTCGAAGGCCACGAGCTGGAAGTCCTGCGCGGTTTCTCGCTGGAGCGCTACCGTCCGCAACTGGTGCTGATCGAGGATCACGCGCTGGACCTGTCGCGTCATCGGGCGTTGACCGCGCGCGGCTACCGTCTCGTTCGCCGAACCGGGCTGAACGCGTGGTATGTTCCCGCCACCAGCGATATTGTTCCGGTATCGTCGTATGGCCGCTGGCAGCTGTTCCGCAAGTACGTCGTAGGATTGCCGTTCCGGCGTAGCAGGGACGCGTTGCGCCGCCTGCGTTCGAGGTTGTGATGGTCGGCACCAGCAGCGCTGTGGCGTGCCCGCCACCGTTTGGTCTCCAGTTTGGCGAAAGGTTGCTGTCGTGAAAGTTTCCGTCATCGGCACCGGCTACGTCGGGCTCGTGACCGGCGCCTGCCTCGCGGACGTCGGCAACGACGTGCTTTGCGTCGACGTCGACGAACGCAAGATCGCGCGGCTGCGCGCCGGCGAGATCCCGATCCACGAGCCTGGGCTCGATGCCGTCGTCGCCCGCGGTGTGGCGGCCGGCCGGCTGTCCTTCTCGACGAGTTACGACGACGCGGTCGCGCATGCGGCGCTCGTCTTCATCGCCGTGGGAACGCCGTCGGGCGAGGACGGATCGGCCGACCTGTCGCACGTGGTCGCGTGCACGCGCGAACTCGGCCGCCGCATCGCGCGCGATACGGTCGTCGTGGTCAAGTCGACCGTTCCGGTCGGCACCAACGACCGCGTACGCGCGACGCTGAACGAGGAACTCGCACGACGCGGGGTGGACGTCAAGGTGTCGACCGCGTCGAATCCGGAGTTCCTGAAGGAAGGCTTCGCGGTCGACGACTTCATGCGGCCCGACCGCATCATCGTCGGCGTGGACGATTCTCACGCGGCCGACGCGTTGCGCGCGCTGTACGCGCCGTTCAACCGCAACCGCGACCGGTTGCAGGTCATGGACGTGCGCTCGGCCGAGTTCACCAAGTACGCGGCCAACGCGATGCTCGCGGTGCGCATCTCGTTCATGAACGAGATGGCCAACCTCGCCGACCGGCTTGGCGTCGACATCGAGCACGTGCGGCACGGCATCGGTTCCGACCCGCGTATCGGCCCGCACTTCCTGTATGCGG
>JBKBSH010000383.1:0-2592 GCA_046291795.1 Burkholderiaceae bacterium
CCGGTGATCGCCACGCGCGTCGGCGCCAACGCGGATCTGATGGAGGACGGGCTGTCGGGCCGGCTCGTGCCGCGCGCCGACCCGGAAGCGCTCGCGCGCGAGATCCTCGGCTACCTCGATGATCCCGCTCGGGCCCGGCGCCACGGCCGTGCCGGCCGCCAGATCGTCGAGCGGCGCTTCAGCCTGGAGCGCATGGTCGCCGACTACGAGAACGTCTATGTGCGACTGCTGGCCGCACGCGGCTTGCTACCGGCGCCGGCAATGACGCCCGGCACGGCCGGAGGGTGAGGAGCACGCCGATGTGCGGCATCACAGGAATCTTCGACACCCGCGGCAGGCGCGCGATCGACGCGGCGGCGCTGACGCGGATGAACGAAAGCCAGCACCATCGCGGGCCGGACGAGACCGGCACGCACATCGAGCCGGGTGTGGGGCTGGGACACAAGCGGTTGTCGATCATCGATCTGGCGACCGGTCAGCAGCCGCTCGGCAACGAGGACGGCTCCGTCCAGATCGTCTTCAACGGCGAGATCTACAACTTTCAGGAACTGATACCGGAGCTGACTGCGCTCGGCCACGTGTTCCACACCCGTAGCGACACCGAGGTGATCGTGCATGCGTGGGAAGCGTGGGGACCCGAGTGCGTCGAGCGCTTCCGCGGCATGTTCGCGTTCGCGCTGTGGGACCGCAATCACGAGACGCTGTTTCTCGCGCGCGACCGGCTCGGCGTCAAACCGCTTTATTACGCGCTGCTGCCCGACGGACAGTTGCTGTTCGGCTCCGAGCTGAAGTCGCTGCTCGCGCACGGCGGGCTGGCGCGCGAGATCGACCCGTGCGCGGTCGAGGAGTATTTCGCACTCGGTTACGTGCCGGAGCCGCGCACGATCTTCACCAGCGCGAAGAAGCTGCCGCCGGCGCACACGTTGACCGTGAAACGCGGCGCGCCGCTGCCGGAGCCGGTCGAGTACTGGGATGTGGCGTTCACCCTCGACAACCGGCTGTCGGAGCGGGAAGCATGCGCGCAATTGCACGAGCGTCTGCGCGAATCGGTGAAGTTGCGGCTGATCTCCGAGGTGCCGCTCGGCGCGTTCCTGTCGGGCGGCGTGGACTCGAGCGCGGTCGTCGCGACGATGGCCGGGCTGTCGGACGCACCCGTGAATACCTGCTCGATCTCGTTTGCCGATCCTGCGTTCGACGAGTCGCGCTACGCGCAGATGGTCGCAGACCGCTATCGCACGCGCCACTTCGTCGATCGGGTCGAGAGCGACGACTTCGACCTGATCGATACGCTGGCGCGCCTGTACGACGAACCGTACGCCGACAGTTCGGCGATCCCGACCTACCGTGTGTGTCAGCTCGCGCGCGGCCACGTCACGGTGGCGCTGTCGGGCGACGGCGGTGACGAGAACTTCGGCGGCTACCGGCGGTACCGGCTGCACATGATGGAAGAGCGCATGCGCAGCGCCTTCCCGCTGGCGCTGCGCCGTGGCGTGTTCGGCCCGCTGGCCAAGCTCTACCCCAAGGCCGACTGGGCGCCGCGCGTGTTCCGCGCCAAGACGACGCTGCAGTCGCTGGCGCGCGATTCGGTCGAAGCGTACTTCCACAGCGTGTCGATCCTGCGCGACGATATGCGGCGGCAGCTTTTCTCCAACTCGCTGCGAGCGCAGCTGGCGGGCTACAACGCCGCGGAGGTGTTCAAGCGGCACGCGCAACGCGCGAACCACGAAGACCCGCTCGCGCTCGTCCAGTACCTCGACCTGAAGACGTATCTGGTCGGCGACATCAACACCAAGGTCGACCGCGCCAGCATGGCGCATTCGCTGGAGGTGCGCGAGCCGCTGATGGATCACCCGCTGGTGGAATGGCTGGCGTCGCTGCCTTCGTCGCTGAAAGTGCGCGGGCAGGAGGGCAAGTACCTGCTGAAGAAGGCGCAGGAGCCGCATCTGCCGAACGAGGTGCTCTATCGCCCGAAGATGGGGTTCGCGGTGCCGCTGGCGCGCTGGTTCCGCGGGCCGCTGCGCGAGCGCGTGCGGCAGGCGGTGCTGGGCGGCGTGCTCGCCGACACCGGTTACTTCAACCGGCCGGCGCTGCAGCGGCTGCTCGACCAGCACCAGTCCGGCATGCGCGACCACAGCTCGCCGCTGTGGACGGTGCTGATGTTCGAGGCATTCCTGCGCAACGTGCTGCACGCCGAGGAAAGCGGGGCGCCGGCGCAGCGCCTGGCGGGTTGACGCGATGCGCATCCTGCACATCCTCGACCATTCGGCTCCGCTGCACAGCGGCTACACGTTCCGCACGCTCGCGATCCTGCGCGAGCAGCGCGCGCTCGGGTGGGACACGGTGCAGCTGACCACCCCCCGACAGGGCGCGACGACGGCGCTTGCGGAGACGGTCGACGGCTGGATGTTTCATCGCACACCGTTCGCGCCGGGCGCCTGGTCGAAGCTGCCGGTCGTCGGTCGATACCTCGACGAGATGCGCGCGACGGCGCGCCGCATCGAAGCGCTGGTGACCGAGCAGCGGCCGGACCTGCTGCACGCGCATTCGCCCGTGCTCAATGCGCTGCCTGCGCTGTGGGTCGGACACAAGCAC
>JBKBSH010000384.1:0-2576 GCA_046291795.1 Burkholderiaceae bacterium
GCTTCGCTCGCGGCGCGGCTCGGCGTCACCGACCGGCATCTGCGGCGCGTCTTCGAAGCCGAATTCGGCGTGACGCCGATCGCGTACGCGCAAACCGCGAGGCTGTTGCTCGCCAAGCGCCTGTTGACCGACACGGCGATGCCCGTGACGGACGTGGCGATGGCCGCCGGCTTCGGCAGCCTGCGGCGCCTGAACGCGCTGTTCGCGCAGCGGTATCGGCTGAGCCCGTCGGCGCTGCGCAGCGCGCGTGGCGAGCGCCCGCTCGATCACCACGCGTTCCGCCTGCACACGCGCGAGCCGTTCGATTTCGCCGCGCTGCTGCGTTTTTACCAGGTGCGCGCAGTCGCGGGCGTCGAAGCCGCCGACGCGAGGACCTACCGCCGCACGCTTGCGCTCGGGTTCGGTGACGCGCGCACGGCCGCCGGCTGGATCGAAGTCCGGCGCGCGCCACGCGGCGCGAGCGTGGAAGTGCGCGTCGATGCGCGCTTGGCGTCGGCGATCCCGCGCGTGCTGGCAGCCTGCAAGCACGCGTTCGATCTCGACTGCCGGCCCGACGAGGTCCTCGCCGCGCTGGGCGAGTTGGCGCGGCCGCGCCCCGGCTTGCGGCTGCCGGGTGCGTTCGACGCGTTCGAGCTCGGCGTGCGCGCGATCCTCGGCCAGCGGGTCACCGTTCGGGCGGCGCGAACGCTCGCGCAACGGCTCGTGCAGCGCTTCGGCACGCCGATCGAAACGCCTTTCGCCGCGCTCGACCGACTGTTTCCGGATGCGCCGCGCGTCGCCGCCGCGAAGCCGGCGCAGATCGCGGAGCTCGGCGTCGTCGAGCAGCGCGCGCACACGCTCGTATCCTTCGCGCGTGCCGTCGCCGACGGCCGCGTGCGGCTCGATCCGACGGCCGACGTGGAGAGCGCGTTGGCCGCCCTGCGCGCGCTGCCGGGCATCGGCGAGTGGACCGCGCATTACATCGCGATGCGCGCGCTGCACTGGCCCGATGCATTTCCGCCGGGCGATGCGGGCGTGCTCAAAGCGCTCGGCGGCACGCGCGCGGGCGCGCTCGCGCAGGCCGAACGCTGGCGCCCGTGGCGCGCCTACGCCGTGATGCACCTCTGGCACTCGTTGGAGAAACCCCGATGACGATCTACACGCTGCTCGCGACCCCGCTCGGCACGCTCACGCTCGAGTCCGACGGTAGCCATCTGACCGGCATTCAGTTCCCGCGCCGCGACGGCAAGCCGCACGTCGAGCGCGGTTGGCGGCTCGACGATTCGTCGCCCGTGCTCGCGCAGGCGCGCACGCAGCTCGCGGAGTACTTCGAAGGGCGGCGCACGCGCTTCGATCTGCCATTGCGGCCGCAGGGCACGGCGTTTCAGCAAAGCGTCTGGCGCGCGCTGCTGAAGGTGCCGTTCGGCAGGACCTCGACGTACGGTGCGCTCGCCGCCGCGATCGGCCGGCCGACCGCTGCGCGCGCAGTCGGCGCCGCCGTCGGCGCGAATCCGCTCGCGGTCGTCGTGCCTTGCCATCGGATCATCGGCGCCGACGGCACGCTGACCGGCTACGCCGGCGGCCTCGCGCGGAAGGTCAGACTGCTCGCGCTCGAACGCGCGCTCGCGGCATGAAGCCGCGCGACCTCGCCGATCTGCTGCTGCTCGCCGCGCTGTGGGGCGCGAGCTTTCTGTTCATGCGCGTTGCGGCACCGGCGTTCGGACCGTTCGCGCTGGTCGAGGTGCGTGTGGCGATCGCCGCGGCCTTTCTGCTGCCGCTTCTCGCATGGCACGGCGGGCTGGCCGAGCTGCGCGCCCACGCGCCGACCCTGGCGGTCGTCGGCGTGATGAACTCGGCCATTCCGTTCGTTCTGTTCAGCTACTCGGCGCTCGCGATCACCGCCGGCTTCGCGTCGATTCTCAACGCCACGGCGCCGATGTGGGCCGCGCTCGTCGGCCGGCTCTGGCTGCGCGACCGCGTGCGGCCGGCGCAGTGGCTCGGACTCGCGGTCGGACTCGCGGGCGTCGCGCTGCTCGTGTGGAGGAGGATCGACCTGAAGCCGGGCGGAACGCAGTGGTCCGCCACCCTCGCGATCGGTGCGGCGCTCGCGGCATCGCTGTCGTACGGCGTCGCAGCCAACTACACGAAGCGCCGCCTCGCAGGCGTGAACACGCTCGCGGTCGCCGCCGGCAGCCAGATCGCCGCGGCGCTCGCGCTCGCGCCGTTCGCGCTGGCGACCTGGCCCGTCGCGAAGGTCGGCGCGCGCGACTGGAGCGCAGCGATCGCGCTCGGCGTGGCGTGCACGGGGCTCGCGTACATCCTGTACTTCAGGCTGATCGATCGAATCGGCGCGATGCGCGCGGCATCCGTGACCTTTCTGATCCCGCTGTTCGCGGTGACGTGGGGCACGGTGTTCCTGCACGAGGCGATCACGCTGCAGATGGCCGCCGGCGGCGCAGTGATCCTGATCGGTACCGCGCTCGCGCTCGGGCTGCTCGGTGCGCCGCGCGCGGCAGTTACCCTAAATCCGGCAGTTGAGCGCGCGGCAGAGTGCGTGCGGCGGGCCGGCGGGCTAGGCGCGACGACGACGCAAGGCA
>JBKBSH010000385.1:0-2573 GCA_046291795.1 Burkholderiaceae bacterium
GTACGTGGAGATGTTCGAACGCGACCGCGAGCGGCTGCTCGACGCGCGCAGGCGCGTGAACCGGCTGCCGCTGGGAGCCGCGGCGCTGGCGGGCACGACGTTCCCGATCGACCGGGAATTCGTCGCGGCGCGGCTCGGCTTCGAGGGCCTGTGCGAGAACTCGCTCGATGCGGTCAGCGATCGCGACTTCGCGATCGAGTTCTGCGCGGCCGCCGCGATCACGATGATGCACGTGTCGCGGCTGGCCGAAGAACTGGTGCTGTGGATGAATCCGCGCTTTGCCTTCGTGCGGCTGCCCGACCGCTTCACCACGGGTTCGTCGATCATGCCGCAGAAGAAAAACCCCGACGTGCCCGAACTGGCGCGCGGCAAGACCGGGCGCGTCTACGGCGACCTGACGGCGCTGCTCGTGCTGATGAAGGCGCAGCCGCTCGCTTACAACAAGGACAACCAGGAAGACAAGGAGCCGGTGTTCGACGCGGTCGACACGGTGCTCGACACGCTGCGCGCCTTTGCCGAAATGTTGCCCGGCATCGAGGTCGATGCGGCGGCGATGCGCCGCGCGGCCGCCGAAGGCCATTCGACCGCGACCGATCTGGCCGACTATCTGGTGAAAAAAGGCGTGCCTTTTCGCGACGCGCACGAGGCCGTGGCGCAGGCGGTGCGGCTGGCTGCCGAGCGCGGCTGCGAACTGGCCGCGCTGCCACTGGCGGACCTGCAGCGCTTCGCGCCGGCGATCGGCGCCGACGTGTTCGACGTGCTGGCCCTCGACGGTTCGATCGACGCACGCAACCACGCCGGCGGCACGGCGCCGGCGCGTGTAGCCGAACAGGTCGCGCGCTGGCGTGCGCGGCTGGCGGCGCGTTAAGGAAACCACGCACGGCGTCGCCGGCGCTTCTCGACTAACATCGCGCCGCCCGCGAACGCCGGCAAGGAGGAGACGAGCATGAACCTGCTGTTGCGAATCGCCCGCGCGATCGACTGGCTGAACGAGCGCGTCGGCCGCACCGTCCTCTGGCTGGTGCTCGTGGCGGTGTTGATCAGCGCCGCCAACGCCACGGTGCGCAAGCTCGCCAACGTCAGCTCCAACGCGTTCCTCGAGGTGCAGTGGTACCTCTTTTCGGCCATCTTCCTGCTCGCCGCCGGCTACACGCTGCTGCGCAACGAGCACGTGCGCATCGACGTACTGCTGCACCGGCTGCCCAAGCGCACGCAGATCTGGATCGACATCTTCGGCATCGTCGTGTTTCTGCTGCCGGCGGCGGCATTGATCGGCTGGCTGTCATGGCCGCTGTTCGTCAAAGCCTACGTTTCGGGCGAGATGTCGGAGAACGCCAGCGGGCTGATCCGCTGGCCGGCTTATCTGCTGATGCCGGTGGGTTTCTTTCTGCTGGTACTGCAGGGTGTGTCCGAACTGATCAAGCGCGTCGCGTTCCTGAAAGGACTGATCCCCGACCCCACCGCACGCAAGCAGCAGAAATCGGCCGAAGAAGAACTCGCCGAAGCGATCAAGGCCGAGGCCAATGCGGCGGTCGGGAGGACAAAATGACCGCATTCATCGCGGCCAACATCGCCCCGATCATGTTCGCGGGGCTGGTGTTCTTTCTGCTGCTCGGGTTTCCCGTCGCGTTTTCGCTCGCCGCGTGCGGGCTTTTCTTCGGTTTCGTCGGAATCGAGCTCGGCCTGCTGCCGGCGACCCTTTTCCAGGCGCTGCCGCTGCGGTTGTTCGGAATCATGAAGAACGACACGCTGCTCGCGGTTCCGTTCTTCACGTTCATGGGGCTGATCCTCGAACGAAGCCGGATGGCCGAGGACCTGCTGGACACAATTGGACAGTTGTTCGGGCCGCTGCGCGGCGGGCTGGCGTTCGCGGTGATCTTCGTCGGCGCGATGCTCGCGGCCACCACCGGTGTGGTGGCCGCATCGGTCATCTCGATGGGGCTCATCTCGCTGCCGATCATGCTGCGCTACGGTTACGACCGGCGCGTGGCTACCGGCGCGATCGCCGCCTCGGGCACGCTGGCACAGATCATTCCGCCGTCGCTCGTGCTGATCGTGCTCGCCGACCAGCTCGCGCGCAGCGTCGGTGACATGTATCGCGGCGCGTTCATCCCCGGCTTCGTGCTGACCGGGCTGTACGCCGGCTACATCCTGCTGATCGCGATCTTCAGGCCGCAGTGGGTGCCGGCGTTGCCGCCCGAGGCGCGGACGATCCGCGAGGATGACGGCGCCAGCGGGCTGAAATCGCTCGGCGCGCTCACCGTGCTGTCGGCCTTGGTGGCGTACGCGTTTCAGCGCTGGTACACGGGTGTTTATCCGACCGCGAGCACCGAGGAAGCGGTGGTTTTGACGCTGATGGCCGGCATCGGCGCGGCGTTCGTGCTGGCGGTGGCAAACCGCGTCATGGGCCTCAAGCTGCTGTCCAGGATGGCCGAGCGCGTGACGTTCGTGCTGATCCCGCCGCTGGCGCTGATCTTTCTGGTGCTCGGCACGATCTTCCTCGGCATCGCCACGCCCACCGAGGGCGGCGCGATGGGTGCGACCGGCGCGCTCGTCATGGCGCTCGTCCGCAA
>JBKBSH010000037.1:0-11502 GCA_046291795.1 Burkholderiaceae bacterium
CCCGGTCAGGTCGCCGAGCCCGACGAGCGATGCGAGCTCGGCGATGCGAGCTGAGCGCGCCGCCCCCCGAGCGCGCGACACGGCGAAGCCGATGTTCTCACCCCCCGACAGGTGCGGAAACAGCGCGTAGTTCTGGAAAACGAAACCGACGCGGCGGCGCTGCACCGGCAGGGCAAAGCGGGTTTCCGTGTCGAACCAGACCTCGCCGCCGACTTCGACGCGGCCGTCGGCACAGCCGACGAGTCCCGCGATCGCGCGCAGGATCGTCGTCTTGCCGCTGCCGGAGGGGCCGACCAGCGCCAACAGTTCGCCGGCTTCGCACGCAAAGCGCGCGTCGATCGGAATCGGCGTGCGTTGTCGCAGTCGCACCGCGAGCGCCGCCATCACCGCTCCTGCAGGTAGCGACGCGCGCGCTCGCCCGTGGCGAAGACGACCCACAGCGCCGCCAGCGTAAAGCCCACCAGCACCAGCGACATCGCGTTCGCGCCCGCTGTATCGAACGCCTGCACGCGGTCGTAGATGGCGATCGACAGCGTCTTGGTCTCGCCGGCGATGCTGCCGCCGACCATCAGCACCACGCCGAACTCGCCCAGCGTATGCGCGAACGTCAACGCCACGCCGCCCAGGATGCCCGGCCAGGCGAGCGGCAGTTCGATTCGGCACAGCGTGCGCCAGCGCGACAGGCCCGACACCCACGCCGCTTCCCGCAGGCTGTTCGGAATCGCGGCGAACGCCCGCTGCGCCGGCTGCACCATGAATGGCAGATTGATCAGCACGCTGGCGACGAGCAGCCCTTCGAACGTGAACACGAGCTGCACGCCCGCGAAGCGGTCGAGCCAGCGGCCGATCGGCGATCCGGTGCCGAAAGCGACCAGCAGGTAAAAGCCCACCACGGTAGGCGGCAGCAGCAGCGGCAAGTTCAGCGCCGCTTCGACGAGCGCCCGATGGCGCCCTTCGCCGATCGCCAGCCGGCGCCCGAGCCAGACGCCGATCGGCCCGAGCAGGACGCAGGTGCCGGTCGCCAGCAGCAGCGAAACGCGCGTCGCTTCCCAGTCCAATCACTCCTCCGGCAGCAGGAAGCCGTACCGCTTCAGGATCGCGCGGGCTGGCGGCTGTTGAAGATAGGCGTAGAACTGCGCCGCGGTTTCGCCCGCCCGGCGCGTCAGCACCATCCGCTGTCGCAAGGGATTGTGCAAGTTTGCGGGCAGCAGCACGTGGCTTCCCTGCCGCTGCAACTCGGGCGCCAGCGCGAGCGACAGCGCGATGATGCCGGCCTGCGCATTGCCGGTCGCGATGAACTGCGCGGTCTGCGCGATGTTCTCGCCGAGGACGAGCTTCGGCTGAACGAAGTCCCACAGCGCGAGCGCCTGCAGCGCCTGCTGCGCGGCGCGTCCGTAGGGTGCGTGCTCGGGATTTGCGATCGCGAACTTGCGCACGCCGTCCCACCCTTCGCGCAAGCCTTCGAGGTCGGCGTCCAGGCGGATCGTCGAGCCCTTCGGCGCGTACAGCACGATGCGCCCGACTGCGTAAAGTTCGCCGCGATCGCGCGTGAGCCCCGCGTTCGCCAGTTCGAAGACAAAGTCCTCGTCGGCCGACATGAACAGTTCGAACGGTGCGCCCTGCCTGATCTGCCGCGCGAAGTTGCCTGACGAGCCGAAGTTCAGCTGCACCTTGCGGCCCGTGTCGGCTTCGAAGCGTGCGGCGATTTCGGTCACCGCGAACTTCAAGTCGCTCGCTGCGGCGACGATGGGCGGCCCGCCCTGTGCAGCACAGGTCAGGCTGACGAGCGCGCCGAGCGCGCAAAACAGCGTACGGACAATGCGAGACACGTCGGCTCCTTGAGGATTCGATCAGCGACGGCAGCGCCGCTTGCGGCACCGTACGAGACCAGTTTATCCTATTTCCGTTCAGCTATAGGAATCGCATGTCCGCACCCGACCTGCCCGCGCCGGCGGGCACACCCGGCCGCTCGGGACGACCGCGACCCGTGCTCGCGTTCGTCGCGGGCGCCGTCGTCGGTTGCCTTGGCGGCCTGATCGGCCTGGGCGGTGCTGAGTTCAGGCTGCCGCTGCTCGTTGCGCTGTTCGCTTACGCGACGCGCGAAGCGATCGGCCTGAACGTCGCATTGAGCCTGGTGACGGTCGCGTTCTCGCTCGTGTTTCGCCTTGCCGACAGCGGCGCAGGCGCGCTGTGGCCGCACGCCGCCGCGATCGTCACGCTCGCCGCCGGAACGATCGCCGGCGCGTTCACGGGTGTGGCGATCGGGCGCCGCCTGTCGGCTGCGGCGCTGACCTGGGTCGTCGCCGCGCTGCTCGTGCTGCTGGCCTTCGTGATGGGCTCGCACGCGGCTGACCCGCAACAAGGCATGCGTCTGTCGCTGCCGTCGGCCGCGCAGGCGCCGGCGGCGCTCGCCGCCGGCATGGCGATCGGCGTCGTCGCGAGCCTGCTCGGGGTGGCCGGCGGCGAACTGCTGATCCCGACGCTCGTGCTGCTGTACGCCGTCGACACCAAGCTCGCCGGCACGTTGTCGCTGGCGATCAGCCTGCCGACGCTGCTGGTGTCGCTCGCGCGCTGGCGCCACGCTCGGGGCGACTGGTCGCTGTGGCGCGCCAGTGGCGGCTTGCTGGCGTGGATGGGTGCGGGCAGCATCGCAGGTGCAGCCGCCGGTGCACGTCTGCTCGGCTGGGTCGACGTACGCGCCCTGAGCCTGATGCTGGCGGCTTTGCTGGTCTACTCCGCCTTGCACCTGGGGTGGCAGGCGCGCCGCGCCTGAAGGCGGCGGCATCGGCGCGGCCGCGACCCGCATTCGTTGTCGCGTGTGCGCGAGGGCTGGTATGGTCGGTCTGCGCGCCATGCGAAGGTCGAGTCGGGACTCGCGCCGCGTATCGCGCGCGCTCGGCATCGCGCTGCGGGGTGTCGCGCATCGGCGAGCACGGCGGCCCCGCGAGCAGGATCACCGCGCCTTGACGGCGACCGAGGGTCCGGCGGGGGATCGTCCTTGCGGTGAACACGATGGGGGTCGCTCGCCTGCGCTTCTACGAGGAACTGAACGACTTCCTGGCGCCGGTGCGGCGCAAGCGCGAGTTCGACTACGCGTTCGCGCGCGCGGCGACCGTGAAGAACGCCATCGAAGCCGTCGGCGTTCCGCACACCGAAGTCGAGCTGATCCTCGTCAACGGCCGCTCGGTCGACTTCTCGTACCGGCTTCGCGACGGCGACCGCGTCAGCGTCTATCCGGTGTTCGAGGCGTTCGACGTCGCCCCGCTCGTGCGCGTGCGCGACCGCCCCCTGCGCGACACGCGCTTCGTCGCCGACGCGCACTTGGGCGGTCTCGCTCGGCTGCTGCGCATGGCCGGGTTCGACACGCTGCACGACAATGCGTATGCGGACGATGCGATCCGCCGGATCGCCGCCGCCGAATCGCGCGTGATCCTGACGCGCGACCGCGCGCTGCTCAAATGCCGCGACGTCACGCACGGCTGCTACGTTCGCGCTCTCGAACCGGCGGCGCAGTTCGTCGAGGTCGTCGGGCGTCTGCAGCTTGCCGCGCGCATGGCACCGTTCACGCGGTGTCTGCACTGCAATCTGCCGCTCGCCGACGTCGACAAGGACGCGATCCGGCACCGGCTGCCCGAAACGGTCGCGCGGGTCTACGCACGCTTCAGGACCTGCACCGGCTGCGGGCGCGTCTATTGGGAAGGCAGCCACTGGCGGCGGATGCGCGAGCTGCTCGATCGCGTGGCGCGGCGGACGTGACGCAACGCGCACCAGGCCGATCCGGTGCGATACGCGCCGCGACGTGAAGATTCGCTTGAACGCGCAGCCGCGCTCGCGGCGCAATTCGATCTGCCGGTCGCGCTCGGGGCAACCGCAGCGGGTTGGAATGCTTCCTCACTCCGCCGTGAAGAATCCCTTCATCCGATCCATGAACCCCTTCGTCTTCGGCGAGTGCTTGGACCCGCCTTCCTGCAGCGACGCGCCGAATTCGCGCAGCAGCTTCTTCTGCTTTTCCGTGAGCCTTACGGGCGTTTCGACCACGATGTGGCAGTACAGGTCGCCGGGGTAACTCGAGCGCACGCCCTTGATCCCCTTGCCCCGCAGCCGGAAGGTCTTGCCGGTTTGCGTGCCCTCCGGGACCGTCAGGCTGATCTTTCCGTCCAGGGTGGCGACTTCGACATCGCCGCCGAGCGCCGCGGTGACGATCGACACCGGCACCTCGCAGTGCAGGTCGTCGCCGTCGCGCTGGAACACCTCGTGCGGCTTGATGCGGATCTCGACGTACAGATCGCCCGGCGGGCCGCCGTTCATGCCCGGTTCGCCCTTGCCCGCGAGCCGGATGCGCTGGCCTTCGTCGATGCCCGCAGGGATGTTGACCTCGAGCACCTTGTTTTTCTTGATACGCCCCGCGCCGCCGCACGCGGCGCATGGCTCCGCGATCACCCGGCCGCTGCCGTGGCAGGTGGGACAGGTCTGCTGGATCGAAAAAAAGCCCTGCGTGATCCGCACGGCGCCGTGGCCGCCGCAGGTCGAGCAGGTGCGCGGCTTGGTTCCGGGCTTGGCGCCGCTGCCATCGCAGGTTTCGCAGGTCTCCCAGCTCGGCACGCGGATGTCGGTGGTAAAGCCCTGCGCCGCCTGCTCGAGCGTGATCTCCATGTTGTAGCGAAGGTCGGCGCCGCGATAGGCGCTGCCGCGACCGCCGCCCGCGCGTGCACCGAAGATGTCGCCGAAGATGTCGCCGAACGCTTCGGCGAAGCTGCCGAACCCCTGCGCGCCCGCAAAGCCGCCGGCGCCCGCTGCGCCCGCATCGACACCGGCATGTCCGAAACGATCGTAGGCCGCACGCTTGGAAGCGTCCGACAGGATCTCGTACGCCTCCTTGACTTCCTTGAACCGCTCCTCGGCCTCTTTCGCCGCAAGGCCATCCTTGCCCTGATTACGGTCCGGGTGATACTTCATCGCGAGCTTGCGATACGCCTTCTTGATCTCGTCTTCCGAGGCGTTCTTCGCAACGCCGAGTACGTCGTAGTAATCGCGTTTGGCCATCGTCAGCTCAGGACTTCATCACGCAAGAACGCCGAGTCGGGGGCGACGGCATCGCCCGCTCGAACTCGGCGCCGGGCAGGTCGGGCAATTCGTCAGCCGCGCTTGACCTCTTTGTAGTCGGCGTCGACGACGTCGTCGTTCTTCGCCGACCTGGTCTCGGCCCCGCCCGCCGCCGCGCCCGCGGCGCCCCCCGCAGCGGCTTCGGCGCCCTGCATGCTCGCATACATTTTCTCGCCGAGCTTCTGCGAGGCGGCCATCAGCGCCTGCGTTTTTGCTTCGATCGCGGCCTTGTCGTCGCCTTTCAGCACGTCCTCGACCTCCTTGATCGCAGCCTCGATCTTCGCCTTCTCGGCGGCGTCGATCTTGTCGCCGTGTTCGGCGAGCGCTTTCTTGGTCGCATGCACGGCGGCGTCGGCGCTGTTCCTCGCCTGCGCGAGCTCGAAGCGACGGTGGTCTTCGGCCTTGTGCTCCTCGGCGTCGCGCACCATGCGCTGGATCTCATCCTCGGTCAGGCCCGAGTTGGCCTTGATCGTGATCTTGTTCTCCTTGCCGGTCGCTTTGTCGCGCGCCGACACGTGCAGGATGCCGTTGGCGTCGATGTCGAACGTGACCTCGATCTGCGGCAGGCCGCGCGGCGCCGGCGGAATGCCCTCGAGGTTGAACTCGCCGAGCAGTTTGTTGCCGGCAGCGATCTCGCGCTCGCCCTGGTAGACCTTGATCGTCACCGCCGGCTGGTTGTCTTCCGCGGTCGAGAACACCTGCGAGTACTTGGTCGGGATCGTCGTGTTGCGCTTGATCATCGGCGTCATCACGCCGCCCAGCGTCTCGATGCCGAGCGTCAGCGGGGTCACGTCGAGCAGCAGAACGTCCTTGCGCTCGCCCGACAGCACCGCCGCCTGGATCGCCGCACCGATGGCCACCGCCTCGTCCGGGTTGACGTCCTTGCGCGGCTCGCGGCCGAAGAAGTCGCGCACTTTCTCCTGCACCTTCGGCATGCGCGTCTGGCCGCCGACGAGGATCACGTCGTCGATCTCGCTCACCTTGATGCCGGCGTCCTTGATCGCGAGTCGGCACGGTTCGATGGTGCGTTCGATCAGATCCTCGACCAGCGCCTCCAGCTTGGCGCGCGTGAGCTTCATGTTCAGGTGCTTCGGACCCGAGGCATCGGCCGTGATGTACGGCAGGTTGATCTCGGTCTGCTGGCTCGACGACAGTTCGATCTTGGCCTTCTCCGCCGCGTCTTTCAGCCGTTGCAGCGCAAGCACGTCCTTCGACAGATCGACACCGGCCTCTTTCTTGAACTCGGTGACGACGTAATCGATGATGCGCTGGTCGAAGTCCTCGCCGCCGAGGAACGTGTCGCCGTTCGTGGACAGCACCTCGAACTGCTTTTCGCCTTCCACGTCCGCGATCTCGATGATCGAGATGTCGAACGTGCCCCCGCCCAGGTCATAGACCGCGATCTTGCGGTCGCCCTTGCCGGCCTTATCGAGGCCGAACGCGAGCGCCGCCGCCGTCGGCTCGTTGATGATGCGTTTGACCTCGAGCCCGGCGATGCGGCCGGCGTCCTTCGTGGCCTGTCGCTGCGAATCGTTGAAGTAGGCCGGCACGGTGATGACGGCCTCGGTCACCGGCTCGCCGAGATAGTCTTCGGCGGTCTTCTTCATCTTGCGCAGCACTTCGGCGGAGACCTGCTGCGGCGCGATCTGTTTGCCGCGCACTTCGATCCAGGCGTCGCCGTTGGGCGCGCGCACGATCTTGTACGGCATCAGGTGGATGTCCTTCTGGACCTCCTTCTCCTCGAAGCGGCGGCCGATCAGCCGCTTGACGGCATACAGCGTGTTCTTGGCGTTGGTCACCGCCTGCCGCTTCGCCGGGGCACCGACCAGGATCTCGCCGTCCTCCATGTAGGCGACGACCGAAGGCGTCGTGCGGGAGCCTTCGCTGTTTTCGATGACCTTGACTTGGCCGCCCTCCATGACGGCGACGCACGAGTTCGTGGTGCCGAGGTCGATGCCGATGATCTTTCCCATAAGTCCCCTCTGCTGGATCCGAAAATTGCCGGTGAACCGAACCGTCGTTTACTTGAGGCTGCGCGGCAGCGCTTTCAAGCGCCGCTTTCGTGCGCGCTCGTTGCTTCCTCGCCCCGCGCGACGGCCACCATCGCGGGACGCAGCACGCGCTCGGCGATCATCCAGCCCTTCTGGAACACCGCGGCGACCTGATTGGGCGGACAAGCCGCTGTCGCCGGCACCGTCGAGATCGCCTGGTGGCGATACGGGTCGAACTTCTCGCCCTTGGGGTCGATCGCCGTGAGCCGGCTCTTCTCGAACGCGGCCTTCAACTGCCGCAGCGTCAGCTCGATGCCCTGGCGCATCGACTCGACCGTCGCGTTGTCGGTTTCGAGCGCCTTTTCGAGGCTGTCCATCACCGGCAAGAGGTCCGCGGCAAAGGACTCGATCGCGTACTTGTGCGCCTTGGCGATGTCCTCCTGCGCGCGCCTGCGAACGTTCTCGGCTTCGGCCTTCGCGCGCAGGAACAACTCGTAGTTCTCGTTCGCTTTGGCGAGCGCGGCTTGCAGCTCGCTTTCGACCTCGCTCACGCTGGCCGACGGCAGTGCCGCCGGCTCGTTTTCGACCTCAACGGCCGGCGCAGCGGCCGCATCCTTGACCTCGGCAGCCCGTTCCGGCTCAGCCATGGTTCCTCCGCATCTGCTTGTTATCGATACGTCACCGACCCGACCACGTTGGGGGCATGGCTGCCGATTTCAAGCCTGCTCACGGTCTGATCGGCGGCGCGCAGCAATGCCGTGATCCGGCCAGCCATCGGCCCGTCGCCGAGGCGGGCGTCGCGCCAATGCAACACCACGATGCCCGCGGGCCCGGGTGACCTCGCTCCGGCAGAAGCTCGGCCTAAAGCAACCGTCGTCGCTGGAACGCGTGATCGGATGACCTTCCGCGCTTGACGATGAGGCCCTCACAATCCCGGCCGCGATGACCGTTTTCCCGGACACCCAGGCCGTTGGGCTCGAAGGCTCGCGTCGTGCGACGGCGCGCGAGACCTTCACGAGCCAGACGCCGCTCGCGCTCGTGGCGATCTTCGCCATTGTCGCCATCGTCGCGGTCAACTCCTTGAAGACGCCCGAATCGTCCGTTGCGGCTGCGGCGCCGGGGTCGCAGTCCACGGCCGGATCGATCTCCTGCCCGGACTGCGGCGAGGTCGTTGCGATCAAGCCGATCCCCGCTGCCGAACGGGGCGCGGCCGGACCCGACCATCGGTTCGCGGTCGAGGTGCGGATGAGCGACGGGTCGCTGCGCATCGTCAAACAGGTTGCAAACGGATTCGATGTCGGCGACCGCGTCCGCGTCAGCGGCAACGCGTTGACGATCGGCAGGTAGTCAGCGTTCCGCGCCCAGCAGCCGCGCACGCGCGCGGCTTGCTTCCGCCAGCGCGTCGCGTCGTGTGCGGTCGGCACGGGCGACGGGCCATCCCTGCAGGTGGCGAACCGCCAGATCGGTCAGGGCCCGGATGAAGTCGGGTCGGTCGTTGGGACAGGCGATGTAGTGAAACTGCTTGCCGCCCGCGGACAGGAACGCCCGCTTTCCTTCCAGCGCGATTTCCTCGAGCGTCTCCAGACAGTCGGCGACGAAGCCGGGGCAGATCACGTCCACCCGCGCGGTGCCCTGTCGCGCCAGTGCGGCCAGTGTGGGCGCGGTGTACGGCTGCAGCCACTCGGCGCGGCCGAAGCGCGACTGGAACGTCACCAGATACTCGTCCTTGGTCAGCCCGAGCGCTTCGGCAAGCATGCGCGCCGTCTTCTGGCATTCGCAGTGGTACGGGTCACCGAGCTCCAGCGCCCGTCTGGGCACGCCGTGGAAGCTCATCACGAGCTTGCCGCCCTCGTCCGGCGCCCGGCCATGCCCGCGCCAGTGGGCGAGTACGCTCGCCTTCAGCACCTCGATATAGCCCGGGTCGTCGTGAAAGTGTCTGACGGTGCGCAGTTCGGGCACGTTGCGCGTACGCGCGAGCACCGCGCCGACGGCGTCGAACACCGACGCGGTCGTACTGCCCGAGTACTGCGGATAAAGCGGAACGACGAGGATGCGCTCGGTCTGCGCGCCGCGCAGCTCGGCCAGCACCGACGCGATCGACGGCTCGCCGTAGCGCATCGCCAGTCGAACGTCGACGTCGAGGCCCCGCTCGCCCAGGTCACCGCGCAGCAGCAGCGCTTGCTGCTCCGAGTGCAGCTTCAGCGGGGACCCCCGCGGCGTCCAGATCGCCGCGTACTTGGCCGCCGACCGGCGGGGACGCACCGTCAGCACGAGGCCGTAGAGGATCGGCCACCACACGACGCGCGGGATTTCGACGACACGCGGGTCCGACAGGAACTCGCGCAGATACCTGCGCACCGCGCCGGCGGTGGGCGCCTCCGGCGTGCCGAGGTTGACCAGCAGCACGGCAGTGCGGCCGGTCGTTCCATGGGTGTAGGCGGGTTCCGGAAAGTAGGACATCGCAGGCGGCAGGTCGCGGGCGCATGTTATCGCCCCCGCCGCTCGCGACCCGAATCCTGCCGCCGGGCGGCAAATCGTCGCACTCGCTCGCCCGAACTAGCGCATTGCGGGTACACACGGCACCGATGCCGTGTTTGCGCGATCCGGTAAGGCAGGGGAATAATCCCCACGACCGCCCGAGCCCTCCGGAATCTTGAACCCGCCCACCCAGCCGTCGCGCGCCGACGTTCTGCTCGACGAATCGCTGACGATCATGGCGCCGCTCGCGCGCGCGCTGATCGCGCACGGCGTCACCTATCCGCGGTTCGCACAGGCGTTGAAGCAGGTCTTCCTCGACGCAGCGCGCGCCGAACTCGCGCAGCAAGGCAAGAAACCCTCGGACTCGGCGTTGAGCCTGCGTTCTGGCGTGCATCGCAAGGACGTTCGAACGTTCACCGAGCGCGGCGCGCTCAAGCCCAGCGGGCACCGGACGCTGTCGATGGCGTCGCTGGTGTTCGCGAAGTGGAGCCGCGACGCGGCTTACGTGGGTGCGGACGGATCGCCGCGGGCGCTGCCGCTGCGTTCGCGCGCCGCCGACGAGCTGTCGTTCGAGACGCTGACCTGGTCGATTTCGAAGGACTTTCACCCGCGTTCGGTCCTCGACGAACTGCTGCGGCTGAATCTCGCGGCGGTCGAAGGCGAAACGGTGCGGCTGAAGGCCGAGGCTTTCGTGCCGACCGAGGCGTTCACGGACCTGGCGCATTTCTTCGGCGCGAACCTTCGCGATCACGCCGCCGCCAGCGCCGACAACCTGTTGCGTGCGGGCCGAGATCTGCCGCCGCGCTTTCTCGAACGCGCGACCTTTGCCGACGGCCTGACCGAAGCGTCGATCGAGATGCTCGACCGGCTCGCGCGCGAGATCTGGACCGAGGCGGCCAAGCGCATGTACGAGGCTGCCGCGCGGCGCGTCGAGGCCGACGCCGGCGCAGCACCCGAGCACGCGGACCGGCGCATGCGGTTCGGCATGTACTTTTACTCGGAGCCGGTACCTCCTTCCGCCGAAGGCGACCGCTGAGAAGT
The DNA here is from genome assembly GCA_046291795.1 of Burkholderiaceae bacterium. Taxonomy (GTDB): domain Bacteria; phylum Pseudomonadota; class Gammaproteobacteria; order Burkholderiales; family Burkholderiaceae_F; genus DSNY01. The sequence goes on from JBKBSH010000037.1 coordinate 10,614, forward strand.
TGTGAAGATTTCGTCGCGAGCGGCCTGCTGGCTAGGCGCCCGGAGCGCAGGGCCGAGACATATCAAGTCGATAGGCGAGGCCCGAGCACCGCGCAACGACGCCAGCGGGTCGCGCAGTAGAAAGATTCACAACTTCTGAGCGACCGGCGGCAGGAACGACGATGAACCCGAACCCCCGAATCCTTGCCCCTCTGATGGGCGTGGCCCTTGCGCTGACTGCCTGCGGCGGCGATCAGCAACTCGCCAGCGGCGGCGTCGGCGAAGGCGGCACCGGGATCGTGATCGGAACGACGACCGGATTCGGCAGCGTGGTCGTCGACGGTGCGGCCTGGGACGACCGCGATGCGAGGATCGAAGTCGAGGTCGATCCGCGCGCCCCGGCCGCGCTGACCGACCTGAAGCTCGGACAGCGCGTCGAGCTCGAGTTCGTGCCGGCCGACATCGCACGCCGCGTCCGGATCGAGCCCGAGGTGATTGCCCCGATCGCGTCGATGGGCCCGGCTGCGGACGAATTCACCGTTGCCGGCCAGCGCATCCGGGTCAACGCCGACCCGCTCGCCGGCCCGGTCACGCTGTTCGACGGTGTGACGGATCTCGCCGCGCTGACGGTGGCCGACATCGTCGAGATCCACGGCACGCCCCGCTTCGACGCCGCCGCAGGCCGCAAGGTCGTGCTCGCGTCGCGCATCGAAAAGCGCGCCGCGCTGCCGGCCGGGCTGGTTCGGGTCTCTGGCGAGGTGCAAGACTACGACCCCGCGACGGGCCGCTTCCGGGTCGGGGAGCTGACGGTCACCGCGGCGACCGCACCGATCACACCAGCCAACCGCGGCCTCGCGAACGGGCAGTCGGTGATCGTCTGGGGCGAAGCGCAGCCGGCCGCGGGGCCGAC
>JBKBSH010000386.1:0-2573 GCA_046291795.1 Burkholderiaceae bacterium
GACCGCTTGCGCGTTGGCGCGCCGCTCCGCGTCCGTGAGGTAGAAGGCGAAATCCACGTCGTGGCGGATGTAGCGCGGCGGCAGGCGGTTCAGCGCGACGCAGGCGACGTCGGCGAGCAGCCGCTGGTCCGTGAGACCGCGTTCGCGCGCGACGCGCACCACCTCTGCGATCACCGGACGTTCGTGGTGGTTGTGGATCGTGTCGAATTCCATCGGGCGGTCGTGCGAGCGTCGCAACTGCGACGACATCGATACTGATGTGCGGCAGGCACGTGCAGCGCCCGGAAAAAGCGACCGATCGCCGCGCAAATCGCGGCGGTCAAACGGTGGCCAGTTCCTTGCGGATCTTGCGCACGCCGCGCCAGACGAGCCAGGCGAGCACCGGGATCGCGGCGGCGGTGATCCAGTCGGGGTTGAGCGCTGGCCACAGTGTCTTGATCGGTTTGACGGCGTAGCCGACGAGGCCGACCGCGTAGTAGGTGATCGCCGCGACCGACAGGCCCTCGACCGTCTGCTGCAGCCGCAGCGACAGCTTGCCGCGGCGCTCCATCGCGGCGAGCAGTTGCGAGTTCTGCTCCTCGCGCGCGATGTCCACGCGCGTGCGCAGCAGTTCGCTCGCCCGCGCGATGCGCGCCGACAGCTCCTGCTGCCTGCGCGCCGCGGCGCCCCCCGTGTTGCCCGCCGGCTCGAGCCGGCGCGACAGGAACTCGCCGATCGTCGGGATGCCGCCGATGCGCTCCTCGCGCAGCTCGGCGATTCGCTTGGTGACGATGTCCCAGTAGGCCTTCGACGCCGAAAAGCGGAACGCGCTCTGCGCGACCGACTTCTCCATTTCGGCCGCGAGCTGGGTCAGGTCGTCGAGCAGCTTGCGCTGCTCGCGTTCGACTTCGGCGGTGACCGCCGTATGCGCGCCGAGCTCGGCGATGCGCGTGGCGATGGTCGACAGCCGCTGCTCGGCGGCGGTCAGCGTGGCCGACATCTCGCGCGCGAGCGGAAACGCGAGCGTCGCCATCACGCGGTAGATGCCGATCTCGATCAGCCTCTGCACGACGCGCGCGCGCTGGCCGCGCGTGAGCTTGCAGTCGAGTACGAGCCAGCGCCCGCGCCCGTCGGGCGTCAACTGGAAGTCGGTGAAGACCCGGGCGCCGCAGTCCGACACCTGGCTGCCGACGAGCGTCGGCCCGGAAAACAGCCGCGCGACCGCTTCGATCGAAGGTTCGTGATTGCCTGCGGGCATGAACGTGACGTCGATCGCCTTGATCGTCCGGCCCGGCAGCGACGCGAGCCAGTCGGCGGGCACCGCGTCGAACGCGGTGGCGAGCGCGGGCAGCGCCGCGGCGTCGCGCGCAGCGAGCGGCCGGATCAGCGTGTAGCTGGTGAACTCGCTGTGCCGCTCCCATTTCACGCGCAACGCGTCGATCTCGACGACGACGTGCGGATTCTGCGGCGTCTCGAGCGTGCGCCCGTGCCGCGCGAGCAGCGCGCGCAGCGGCGCCAAGTCGTCGCCGTCGTCCGCGCCGCGCAGCAGTGCGATGCACGAGACCGCGGCCGGCGGCTCGACGGCCACCGGCGGGCGCGCGTGAACCTCGTCGGCGAGCCGGCGCCGCAGCGGGTGTTCGGCAGGAAGGTCGATCGTCTCGCGCATGGCTCGGGTCCGGCGGCACTGCCGGAGCCAACACCCCGTCTTCAGAGCGCGGACGAGTCCACGAGCGGAATACCCGCCTGCGCGAGCGCGGCGCGCGCGGCGGCGAGCGAGCCGCCCGTGTCGATCGCGCGGCACGCGTCTTCGATCACGTAGGTCTCGAAGCCGGCGGCCTTGGCATCGAGCGCGCTCCACGCCACGCAGAAGTCGGTCGCGAGCCCGCAGCAGTAAACGGTCGCGATGCCGCGCTCGCGCAGCAGCCCGGCCAGCCCCGTCGGGGTCTTGCGGTCGGCTTCGACGAACGCCGAGTAGCTGTCGGTGTGCGCGTGATAGCCCTTGCGGATGATCGCCTGCGCGTGCGGAACGTCGAGTCCGGCGGCAAAAGCGGCGCCGTGCGTGCCCTGCACGCAGTGGTCGGGCCACAGCACCTGCGCGCCGTACGCGAGCTGCGTCGTCTCGAAGGGCTTCTTCCCCGAATGGGCCGAGGCGAACGAGATATGGCGCGGGGTATGCCAGTCCTGCGTCAGGATCGCGTTCGCGAAACCGCGCGCGATCCGGTTGATCACCGGCACGACCTCGTCGCCGCGCGGCACCGCGAGCGCGCCGCCCGGCAGGAAGTCGTTCTGCACGTCGATGACCAGCAGCAGGGTGTCCGGTGGCATCTAATCGAGCGCTTTGACCATGTCCTCGACGACTTTCTTCGCGTCGCCGAAGACCATCATCGTCTTGTCCATGTAGAACAGTTCGTTGTCGAGCCCGGCATAACCCGCCGCCATCGAGCGCTTGTTGACGATGATCTGACGCGCCTTGTACGCCTCCAGGATCGGCATTCCCGCGATCGGCGACTTGGGGTCCTTCGCGGCTGGGTTGACGACGTCGTTGGCGCCGAGCACGAGGACCACGTCGGTGTCGGCGAATTCCGGGCTGATGT
>JBKBSH010000387.1:0-2572 GCA_046291795.1 Burkholderiaceae bacterium
GCAGGACATGTTCTACCGGCATCGCCAGGCGCTCGAAGAGGCGATGGCGCGCGTGCCGGCGCTCGCCGACGAAGTCGGCCGCGACTGGGGCGAGCGCACCGGCCGCGGTTACGGCGCGCTCGAGCGCTATCGGTGCGAAGGCGCGTCGACCGTGGTCGTGACGATGGGCAGCCTGTGCGGCACCGTGCGCGAGGCGGTCGATGCGCTGCGCGACGCCGGCGAAGCGGTCGGGCTCGTCAAGGTGCGTCTGTTCAGTCCGCTGCCGCTGCGAACGGCGCTCGCCGGCGTGCGCGACGTGGTCGTGCTCGACCGCAACCATTCGCCCGGCGCGGGCGGCGTGCTGCACCAGGAGCTGCGTGCGGCGCTGTACGGACTTGCGAACGCGCCGCGCGTGCACGGTTGTCTCGCGGGCGTGGGCGGCGTGAACGTACCGCCCGAGCGGATCGTCGAGTTCGTCCGTCGCGCGCGGGCAGCCGAGCCGGCGGTGCAGTCGGTGTGGGCGAGGTGAGACCGATGCGCGGACTCGAACTGCACGAAACCCCGATGCTGTGCTCCGGTCACGCTGCCTGCCCGGGCTGCATCGACGCGCTGTCGGCGCGGCACGTGCTCGCCACGCTGGGTCCGAACACGATCGCGGTGATCCCGCCTTCGTGCATGGCGATCATCGCCGGGCCGCAGCCGTACAGCTCGATGAAGATCCCCGTTTACCAGCCCACGCTCGAAGCGAGCGCGGCGGCGGCTTCGGGTCTGCGCCGCGCGCTCGACGCGCAGGGCAAGCGCGACACGCAGGTGGTCGTGCTCGCCGGCGACGGCGGCACCTACGACATCGGTTTCCAATGCCTGTCGTCGGCGGCCGAGCGCAACGAGGACTTCATCTACGTCTGCTTCGACAACGAGGGCTACATGAACACCGGCGCGCAGAAGTCCTCGTCGACGCCGCACTTCGCGCGCACGGGCTCGACACCGGCGGGCAAGACGTCGCGCAAGAAGAACCTGGTCGAGATCATGGCCGCGCACGGCGTGCCTTACGTCGCCACCGCGAGCGCCGGTCATCTGCCGGACTTGATCCGCAAGGTCGAAAAGGCCAAGGCGCTGCGCGGCACGCGAATCCTCACGTTGCTGATCCCGTGCCTCGACGGCTGGGGACTGCCGGACGACGCGGGGCTGACCGCGGCGCGCTACGCGGTCGAGTGCGGCGCGTTTCCGCTGTACGAGGTCGAGAACGGCCGCACGTGGACGGTCAACCACACCGCGAAGACCCGGCCGGTCAGCGACTACCTCGCGCTGCAAGGCCGCTACCGGCACATGACGCGCGAGCAGATCGACGCGCTGCAGGCGGAGATCGACGAGGGCTGGTCGCGTCTGCTGCGGCAGGCCGAGGCAAGCCGCGTCGCGGCGACACAGAGATAGCGCCCGATGCTCGCGGACGTCTCGACGGGGCTACGCCGCGCGGCGCGCGTTCTTCGCGGCCGCGGCCGGGGGCGCCGGCTCTTTTGCGTCGATCTTGCGTTCGGCCAGCCGAAGCAGTGTCGCGAGCGTGATCGACTGCAGCGTGGCCCGGGTGATCTCGTCGATTTCCGACAGCACGATCGACAGCGCGCGATCCGCGGGCGTGCGGTCGCGGCGCTCGTCGGCCCCGCTGGAAATATCCTCGAAGCGCGAGATCACGTCGAGCAGCGTCAGCCGCCGCGCGTTGCCGGCGAAGCGGTAGCCGCCGCCCACGCCGCGAACCGACTGCACGATGCCGGCGCGCGCCAGTTCCGCGAGCACTTTCGCCAGATGGTGCGGCGAAACCCGGTACTTCTCGGCGATCTCGGCGGCCGAGATGTGCCGCAGCGGGTCGGCAGCGAATTCGAACAGGCTGTACAGCGCGAGCATGCTGTTCTGTTGCAGCTTCATCGGCGTTCAGCCTTCCAGATCCATTTCCAGCGGAATGAAGCGGCCGGCCATCATGCCCTGGCTGCGGAAGAACGACAGGATCAGCGTGTTGTCGGCCGCGAGCATCGTTCGCACCTTGCGCACGCCGGCGCGGCGAAAGCCGGCGCAGATCGTCTCGAGCAGCCGCGAGCCGATGCCGGCGAGCCGCGCATCGGGCCGCACGTCGATCGCAAACACCCAGCCGCACGGCGGCGCGCCGAACTCCCAGTCGCGTACCTCGCCGATCACGAAGCCGACGACTTCGCCGGCCGACTCGGCGACCAGGAACTGCGCGCCGGGCGCGGCCGACTCGCCGTAGCGGCGGTAGATCGACCGCCAGTAGTCGCGCTTCTCGATGCCGGTGACCTGCGCGTCGATCGCGATCACCGACTCCAGATCGTCGCGCCGGACGGGACGGATCGTCAGGTCGCGGCGCTGCGGCGCTGCGGCAAGCGCGGTTGCTGCCGCGCTCGGCTTCTTCCTGCGGGCGGCGCCGGCCGGCGCGGCGGTGCGCCGAGCCAAAGGGTTTGCCTGCGGTAAACAATACCGGTGTCGGAGTGCACTAATAACCTGCCGGGGTGCCCGCAGCGAAACCGCGACCCGTGACGGCGCGCGCATCGCGGCGAGCGGCACCGACCGCAACGACGAAGGGGAG
>JBKBSH010000388.1:0-2565 GCA_046291795.1 Burkholderiaceae bacterium
GCGCGATGAAGCCGACCGCCACCGCCACGCTCAGGTTGTAGTCGAGCCACCACAGCAGCCAGATGCCGCCGACCAGCGCGAACGGCACCGACGCCATCACGATCAGCGACTCGGTGACGCGCCGGAAGTTCAGATACAGCAGCACGAAGATGGTGCCGATCGTCAGCGGCACGACGATCTTCAGCTTCTCGATCGCGCGCTCCATGTACTCGAACTGCCCGCTCCAGGTCACGTACATGCCGGGCGGAAACGCGACGTTGTCCGCGACCGCGCGGCGCGCGTCCGCGACATAACCGCCGACGTCGCGGCCGCGCATGTCGACGAAGATGTAGGCCGAAAGCAGCGAATTCTCGGTGCGGATCACCGGCGGCCCCTGCGTCAGCTTGGCGCGAGCGACCTGGCCGAGCGGGATCATCGCCGGCAGCTTGCCCGGATCCGCCATCAGCGGCACCAGCACTTCGCGCTCGATCTTCTGCGGGTCGGCGCGCGCGTCGCGCGGGTAACGAACGATCACGCCGAAGCGCGCGCGCCCTTCGACGGTGGTCGTCACCATCTCGCCGCCGAGCGCGCTCGCCACCACGTCCTGCAGCTCGCCGACCGACAGGCCGTAGCGCGCGAGCGCGGCGCGGTCGGGTTCGATGTCGAGGTAATAGCCGCCCGTCAGCCGCTCGGCGTACGCGCTGGTCGTGCCGGGGACGTTGCGCACGACGGTTTCGATCTGGCGCGCGACCTTCTCCATTTCCGCGAGGTCGGCGCCGAAGACCTTGATGCCGATCGGCGTGCGGATGCCGGTCGACAGCATGTCGATTCGCGCGCGGATCGGCATCGTCCACGAGTTGGCCACGCCGGGGAACTGCAGCGCGCGGTCCATCTCGGCGATCAGCTGGTCGATCGTCATGCCGCGCCGCCACTGCGACTCGGGCTTCAGGTTGATCACGGTCTCGAACATCTCGATCGGCGCCGGGTCGGTCGCGGTCGCCGCACGGCCGGCCTTGCCGATCACCGATTCGACCTCGGGAAAGCTCCTGATGATGCGGTTCTGCACCTGGGCGAGCTCGGCCGCCTTGGTGATCGACATGCCCGGCAGGGAGGTCGGCATGTAGAACAGCGTGCCTTCGTTCAGCGTCGGCATGAACTCGGTGCCGAGTCTGCTCGCCGGCCACAGCGTGGCCGCGCTGATCGCGACCGCGGCGACGATCGTGACGACCTTGTTGCGCAGCACCCACGCGATCACCGGGCGGTAAACGGCGATCAGCGCGCGGTTCACCGGGTTCTTCGCCTCCGGCAGGATGCGACCCCGGATCAGCCAGATCATCAGCAGCGGCACCAGCGTCACCGAAAGCAGCGCGGCGCCGGCCATCGCGAAGGTCTTCGTGTAAGCGAGCGGCGCGAACAGCCTGCCTTCCTGCGCTTCGAGCGTGAACACCGGCAGGAAGCTCACGGTGATGATCAGCAGCGAAAAGAACAGCGCCGGACCGACCTCCTTGCCGGCCTCGACGATCGCGCGCGTCCTGTCGCTTCCGGCCGCAAGGCGTTCGAGGTGCTTGTGCGCGTTTTCGATCATCACGATCGCGGCATCGATCATCGCGCCGATCGCGATCGCGATGCCGCCCAGGCTCATGATGTTCGAATTGATGCCGAGCGCGCGCATGCAGATGAACGCGATCAGCACGCCGATCGGCAGCATGACGATCGCGACCAGCGCGCTGCGAACATGCAGCAGGAACAGCACGCAGACCGCGGCGACGATCAACGACTCCTCGATCAGCGTCTTCGTCAGCGTGCCGATCGCGCGGTGGATCAGGTCCGAGCGGTCGTACACCGCCTGGATCGTCACACCCTCGGGCAGCCCGGGCTTCAGTTCGTCGATTCGACGCTTCACACCGTCGATCACGGCGAGCGCATTCTCGCCGAAGCGCGCGACCGCGACGCCCGAAACGACCTCGCCTTCGCCGTTCAGCTCCGTCAGCCCGCGCCGTTCGTCCGGGCCCAGCTCGACGCGCGCGACATCGCGCACGCGCACCGGCGTGCCGCCCTCGGCGCGCAGCACGAGGTTTTCGATGTCGGAGGCGCCGCGCAGATAGCCGCGGCCGCGCACCATGTATTCGGTCTCGGCCATCTCGACGACGCGCCCGCCGACGTCGCGGTTCGAGTCGCGGATCGCCTGCGCGACTCGCGCGAGCGGGATGCCGTACGCGCGCAGCTTCACCGGATCGACGATCACCTGGTATTGCTGCACGAAGCCGCCGACGGAAGCGACCTCCGCCACGCCGGGTGCGGCGGTCAACTGGAAGCGCAGATACCAGTCCTGCAGCGTGCGCAGTTCGGCGAGCGTGCGGTTGGCGGCCAGAACGACGTACTGGTAAACCCAGCCCACGCCCGTGGCGTCCGGCCCGATCTGCGGCGAGACGTTCGCCGGCAGCCTCGTCGCCGCGAAGTTCAGGTACTCGAGCACGCGCGAACGCGCCCAGTAGATGTCGGTTCCGTCCTCGAAGATCACGTACACGAACGACGCGCCGAAGAACGAAAAGCCGCGCACGACCTTCGACTTCGGCACCGCGAGCA
>JBKBSH010000389.1:0-2556 GCA_046291795.1 Burkholderiaceae bacterium
CCTTGGCGATCGAGATGCCCTGGCCGTAGCGGCCCAGCGCGTACGCCTGCCAGTAGAACGCGTTGGGATTCTTCGGCTCCGTGCGCTGCTGCCCGGCGGCGCGCTCGGCGACCTCCTGGAACAGCTCGAGCTTGCGCTTTTCATCGTCCTCGAGATAGTTGGCGTAGATCGCCTGCGCCTTGTTGGCCGCCGTGATGCCCGCGCCGCCCGCCTTCAGTCCCAGCGCGCAGGCCTTCTGGAAGTCGCCCGCGTGAAAGGCGACCCACGCCTCGACGACCGCGTCGTCCTTCGGGAAAGGCTCGACGTCGCCGCGATGCAGTCGTTCCCACGCCTTCTTCAGCGTCGCTGCGGTGTAGACGAACTTCTTGTCCGGATAGGGAAACCTGACCCAAGCCTTTGCCATCGGCGTCTCCTCGTCGATCCCGATCGCGGGCGGCGGCTCGTGCGCGCCTGCCGCCCGCCATCACCCCTTCAGGTACTCCCCTGCCAGCCTCTCGAACAGCCGGCGAGCGTTGCCTTCGAGATACGGCGCAGCGAGCGCCATCACCTGGTAGCAGCCGCGCGCGAGCGCTTCGCCGACGACGGCCGGCTCCGAGAAGCGGCGCGGGTTCAGCACGTACTCGTACGAAAGCCAGTAGGTCGCGACGACGACCATGTTGGTCGCGAGCGCGTCGATCTCGGGCCGCGTGGCCTTCAGTTCCTTCTGCTCCGCGAGCCCTTCGCACAGCCAGCGCGCCATCCGGGTCTTCTGCGCCAGCAGCGTCTTGAAGCGCAGCTCGAGCGTGCGGTTGTTGATCAGCAGGTTGTTCAGGTCGCGGTAGAGGAAGCGGTATTTCCAGATCAGCTCGAACAGCAGATGCAGGAACAGCCAGGCGTCCTCGACGTTCGGCGTGCGGTTCGTCGGCACCGTCAGCAGTCGGTCGATCTCGCGCTCGAACTGCTGGAAGATGCAGTTGACGATGTCGTCCTTGTTCTTGAAGTGGTAGTACAGGTTGCCCGGCGAGATGTTCATCTCCTCGGCGATGATCGTCGTGTTGACGTTCGGTTCGCCGAAGTCGTTGAACAGCCGCAACGACAGCTCCAGGATGCGTTCGCGCGTTCTTCGCGGCGGTTTGCGTTGCATCGGGATCGAAAAGGCGCTGCGTGGCGCAGCGCCGGCTTCTTGTCGCGGCCGAGAATAGCACCGGCTTCCCGGGATCGATGCGGCGGATGCGGGGCACGCATGCAACGGCGTGTGCAGCCGCTACCGCTTCGCGAGGGGGCACCGAGGAGAATCCGCAAGCGGAGCGAGGGCGGCGCCGTCAGCGCGCGGTCGCGCGCAGCCAGCGCTCGAGATCGTCGAGCGTGTGCGCGAGCAACCGCGCGGTCGCCGACGAGCGCGATTCGATCCACGCGTCGTGATGGCGGCGGATGCTCTTGACGAGCGTCAGGCGCTCGTCGCGCAGCACCGAGACGTCGATCTCGATGCCGTGCCGGGCAAGCGTCGGCGCGAGTTCGTGCCTGCGCACCCACAGCTCGTGGCGCGTCTTCTGGTACGCGTGCTCGCACAACCTGCGCCGGCTCGAGTACGAAAACAGGTTCGTGAAGAACATGTCGGCGTCCGCACGGTTCGGCTGGAACAGCACGATGTCGCTGTTCGGGTACGCCGTCTTGTAGCGCTCCATGCCGGCGCCCAGCCGCGAATAGATGATCGCGCGGAAAGTCTGCGCCAGCACGACCGGCAGTCCGCCGTCGGCGAGCTTGTCGAGGTGATGCCCGCGGTCGCGCGTTCGATGGTGCGGGGTCGCGTCGTACGGCACGAGCGGGTTCAGGCACAGCAGCAGATCCACACCCTGCTCGAGCGCGATCGACGCGTGCAGGGTCTTGCGCAGTGCGCCGTCGACGAAGTCGCGGCCGTCGATGCACACCGGCGGAAACACGCCGGGCAGCGCGGCCGACGCTTGCACGGCACGCGAGATCGGCACGTGGTCGCAGCCTTCGGAACCGAAGGCGACCGCTTCGCCCGTGTCCAGATCGGTGGCGACCAGGAACAGCTTGTGGCCGAGCTCGCGAAAGTCGTTGGTCCGCCCCGGCTGGCTGAAGATCCTGGCGAGATACCGCTCGACTTCGTCGCCATCGAAAAGCCCGGTCGGAATGGCACGCGCGAGCCTTTCGAGCGAGCCGATCGGGTTGCCGGGCTGGACGATGTAGTTCCACAGCGCGCCGGCCGCCAGCGGCGGGAGCGAACGAAGGCGCCGCCAGTACTCGCGCAATGCCGGTCGCAGCAGGATCGCCGGATCGAAACGATCGTCGGTCTTGTGCCCCTCGATGAACAGCCGCGACATCTGGTGGGGCGTGAACCCGTTGGCCAGCCCCGCAGCGATGAAAGCGCCGGCGCTGACCCCGACGTACACGTCGATGTCGTTGAAGTCGATGCCGCGCAGCGCTTCCGCGAGCGCCGCCAGCGCACCGATTTCGTAAATGGCCCCCAACGGTCCGCCGCCCGCCAGGGCGAGTCCGGTACGGGGATGGCGCTGCGGTCGAGCGCGATGCTGGCCGACGCGATGGCGGGCGGCG
>JBKBSH010000390.1:0-2555 GCA_046291795.1 Burkholderiaceae bacterium
TCGTCGACACGATGGTCACGCAAGGCTTCGGCGTGATCCTCAATGCGTCGAGCGTGGTCGGATTGCACGGCAACTACGGCCAGACCAACTACGCCGCAAGCAAGTTCGGGGTGATCGGCTTCGTCAAGACCTGGGCGCGCGAACTGGGACCGAAGGGCATCCGCTGCAATGCCGTCTGCCCGGGCTTCATCGCCACGCCGATCCTGAATACGATCCCCGACAAGGTCATGGCGCAGATGACCGAACGCGTGCCCATGAAGCGGCTCGGCCGGCCCGAGGAGGTCGCCAATCTTTACGCGTTCCTGGCTTCCGACGAGGCGAGTTACATCAACGGCGCGGTGATCGAGGTCACCGGCGGTCTGACCGTCTGATGCAAGCCCGACGCGGTTCGCTGCCGGCGTCGGCGCGGCGCGTGCAGGACGCGCTCGCCGCGCTCGGGCTCGCGTCGCGCGTGGTCGAGCTGTCCGTGGCTGCGCGCACCTCGCAGCAGGCAGCCGACGCGCTCGGCATCGTCGTCGGACAGATCGCCAAGTCGCTGGTCTTCCGTGCGGCGACGAGCGGTCGTGCGGTGCTGGTGATCGCCGCCGGCGACCGGCGTGTCGACGAGTCGAAGATCGCCGAGCTGCTCGGTGAGCCGATCGAACGCGCCACGCCCGGGTTCGTCCGCTCGGCGAGCGGTTTCGCGATCGGCGGCGTCGCGCCGGTCGCGCACGCGCAGCCGATGGCGGCTTTCTTCGACACCTCGTTGCGGCGCTTCGACGTCGTCTGGGCGGCGGGGGGCACGCCGCACTGCGTTTTTCCGATCGCGCCGGCGGATCTGCTTCGCGCAAGCGGGGCGACCGAAACGGCGATCGGCTGAGTCGGCGATGGACGGAAACTTCGTGTCGGCGGTGCTGCTGCTGCTGTTGGTATGCGACCCGTTCGGCAACGTGCCGATCTTCATCAGCGCGTTGCGCGACGTTCCGCACGAAAATCGGCGCCGGGTCATCCTGCGCGAGTGCCTGATCGCGTTCATCGTGCTGACGGCGTTCGTCTTCGTCGGCCAACCCTTTCTCGACTTGCTCGGGCTGTCCGAGCTCAGCTTGCAGATCGGCGGCGCGGTCGTGCTGATGCTGGTGGCGATTCGCATGGTCTTTCCTTCGCCCGAAGGCGTGTACGGGCAGCCGCCCGGCGGCGAACCGTTCATCGTTCCACTCGCGGTCCCGGCGCTCGCGGGGCCGTCGGCGCTGGCGACCGTGCTGCTGCTCGTTTCGCGCGATCCGCAACGCACCTGGACATGGGTCGCGGCGATCGCCGTCGCGCTGGCGGTCAGCGCGGTGATCCTTGCGTTTGCCGAGCGCCTGCAGCACTGGCTCGGCGAACGCGTCACCGTCGCGTTCGAGCGGCTGATGGGGCTCGTGCTCGCGGCGATCGCGGTCGAGCTGATGCTGCGCGGTATCAAGACCTTCGTCGCGCAGCTGTAACGATGGCCAAACACCTGCTTTTCGAGGAGGACGGCACGTTTCGCGCCGGCACGGTGCTCGCGGCGACCGACGCTTCGTACCAGGTCGAGCTGCCGAGCGGCAAGCGCACGAAGGTCAAGGCCTCGCACGTGCTGCTGGCGTTCGACCAACCGTCGCCGGCGCAGCTTCTGCAGCAGGCGAACGACGCCGCGCCCGCGATCGACATCGACTTCCTGTGGGAGTGCGCACCGCAGGACGAGTTCGGTTTCGCGGACCTGGCGCGCGAGTACTTCGGGCATCCGCCGAACGCGGTCGAGGCCGCAAGCATCCTGTTCAGGCTGCACGGCGCGCCGGTGTACTTCCATCGCAAGGGGCGCGGCCGCTATCGACCTGCACCGTCGGACGTCCTGAAGGCCGCGCTCGCCGCGATCGAGCGCAAGCGCCGGCAGGAAGAGCTCAAGCAGCAATACGTCGATGCGCTGAAGGCCGGCGAGCTGCCCGCCGCGATCGGCGCGCTCGGCGTGCAACTGATCGTTCGACCCGACAAGAACGGCGTCGAGTACAGGGCGGTCGAGCAGGCCGCGAGCGAGCTGCAGACGTCGCCGCTGCGCCTGCTGCTGGCGCGCGGCGCGATCGCCTCGCCGTACCGCTGGCATGTCGACGGCTTTCTCGCCACCGCCTTTCCGCGCGGCACCGGTTTTGCCGAAGACCTGCCGTCGCCGTCGCTGCCCGAAGACCTGCCGCTGGCGGACGCGGTGGCGTACTCGATCGACGACAGCGCGACGACCGAGATCGACGACGCGTTTTCGGTGCAGCGGCTCGACGGCCGCGTGCGCGTCGGCATCCACATCGCCGCCCCCGGCGCGGCGATTGCGCGCGGGCATCCGCTCGACGCGGTCGCCCGCGCGCGCATGTCGACGGTGTACGCGCCCGGGCTGAAGATCACGATGCTGCCCGACGCGTGGATCGACGCGTTCTCGCTGAACGAGGGCAAGGTCGTGCCGGTCGTGTCCCTGTATGTCGACGTCGACCCGGACTCGTACGCGATCCTCGCGCGCCGCACCGCGGTGGAACGGGTCCGGATCGCGGGTAATCTGCGGCACGACCGGCTCG
>JBKBSH010000391.1:0-2541 GCA_046291795.1 Burkholderiaceae bacterium
CATGGTCCGGCCTCCTCAGCGCTTGATGCCCGGCACGTCGATCACGCCGCCTTCGGCACGCCTGGTCAGGTACGCGATCAGCGCGACCGACGCCGGCGAGCCGTAGTCGATGTCCGGCAGTCGCATCTGCCAGTGGCAGTCCCACATCCGATGCTGCATCGTGCGCACGGTGCCGTGTGAGACGCGATACGTCGGCCACGTGGCCATGACCGACTGCACGTCCTTGACGTCGTTCTTGTTCATCAGCGACTGCAGCCGGATGCGCTTGCCGCTTTCGTTGTGACAGGTCGAGCAGGAGAAGTCCATCAGACCCCAGCGGCGATAGAACAGCGCCTCGCCCACGCGCAGCGCCTCCTGTTCTTTCGGATGCGCGAATGGCATCGCGAACTTCATGCCGGCCGACTGCGCGGCGACGAACACGGCCAGCATCTCCAGCTCGGTCGGATTCTCGTTGCGCCGGTGGTCCGAAAACGGCTGGCGCTTGATCTCCGCGGGATCGCGCCCCTGCAGCTCGACCATGCAGGTCACCAGTCGCGATTCGAGATCCTGCACGCGGCCGGTGTCGGCGAAGTACCGCGGCAGTTGCGCGTACGCGCCCTTGAGCACGCCGGGGCCCAGCCCGAAGTCGCAGCGCTCGAGCGAGGCGTTCTTCGGCCCCGCCTTGCGCTTGAAAAGCTCCTGGCCGCGCGCGATGAACAGGTACGCTGGGTTGGCGTCCTTGTCGGCGAGCAGCGCGCGGTATTCGTCCACACTGGCCTGCGCATGGGCATGGATCGGGATCCATGCCAGCAGCGCGGCGGTCGCGAGCCTGGTGCGCATCGTGTCGTCTCCTTGGATCGTTCGTCACGGCGAGCGGCCGTGCCGTATCGTTCCCAGCAAGCCGCAGGCCATGCTGCGCAAAGGCGCAAGTCGTTGATTCGGCGAGCGCCAGGCAAACTCCGCGCCGCCCGACGCCATTGCGATCTGCAAGGGGTCTTGCGCAACGCAAGGTTTGCGCAGCGCAGCGAGCGGATCAGGATCCCGGGTCGGCGCGCAGCTTGCGCCAGAGCGTCGAGACGTCGATGCCGAGCGCCTTTGCGGCGCGCGTACGGTTGCCGCCGTGGCGCTGCAGCGTCATCTCGATCCAGCGCCGCTCGACCTCGGCGAGGGTGGCGTCCTCGGGCCACGGAGGCGGCGGCGGCTCGCCGCGGGCTCGTAACTCGGCCGGCAGGGTGGCCGGCGTGATCGCCTCGCCGCGGGCGAGCACGAGCGCGCGCTGCACGACGTTTTCCAGCTCGCGCACGTTGCCCGGCCAGTGATAGCGCTGCAGCGCCGCCAGCGCCTCCTCGTCGATCGTCGCGACCTTCGGATTCAACCGCGGCGCATGGCGCGCGAGCAGCGCGCGCGCCAGCGGCGCGATGTCCTCGCGCCGTGCGCGCAGCGGCGCGATCTCGATCGGAAACACGTTCAACCGAAAATACAGATCCTCGCGAAACGCGCCGCGCGCGCACAACTGCTTCAGGTCCTGGTTGGCTGCGAACAGCAGGCGCACGTCGACCTCGATCGGGCGCGCGCCGCCGACCCGCAGGAAGCGCCGCTCCTGGATGAACTGCAGCAGCCGTGTCTGCACCTCGCCGCTGGCGCTGTTGATCTCGTCGAGAAACAGCGTGCCGCGGTCGGCGAGTTCCAGTAGCCCGATGCGCCGCGCGACCGCACCGGTGAACGCGCCTTTCTCGTGACCGAACAGTTCGCTTTCGAGCAGCGTGGGGGCGAGCGCTCCGCAATGCACCGTCAGCAGGGTCTGCCCTGCGCGCGGGCTGGCGCAGTGGATGTGCGCGGCCAGCGCGCCCTTGCCGGTGCCGGTTTCTCCGAGCAGCAGTACCGGCAGATCGGTCGGCGCCACCTGCTCGGCGAGTTGCAGCGCCTGCTTCATCGCGGCGCTGGCCGCCAGCGGTGCCTGTGGCTGCTGTACGCGCACCACCGCTTCGAGCTGCGCGATGCGCCGTTCGCGCGCACGCGTGGCGGCCAGGCGCTTGAGCACCAGGCGAACCTGCTCGGCGGTGAACGGCTTGAGGATCACGTCCGAGGCGCCCAGGTGAAACGCGCGCACCGCGTCGGCCGCGCTGGCATAGCCGGTGATCAGCACGACGGCGGCGGCCGGCTGCGTCTGCCGCGCCAGCTCGAGCACGGCCAGGCCGTCGCGGCCCGGCACGCGCAGGTCGGTCAGCACGAGGTCGAAGTCCTGCGCCGTGAGCGCATCGGCGGCCGCGTCGCCGTTGCCGACGATCTGCGCCTGCATCCGTTCGGCCGCGCACAGCTCGGCCAGCAGCGCGGCCATCGCTTCGTCGTCTTCGACGATCAGGACGCGATCGTGCACCCTCGCTCCTCATGGGCGGGCAGCCGCAGGCTGAACACCGTTCCGCCGGGGCCCGTTTGCGCCAATTCGAGCGCGCCGCCCATGTCGCGCGCCAACCGACGGCTGATCGCCAGCCCCAGCCCCGTCCCGTCGGCGCGCGTGGTGACGAACGCATCGAACAGCCGCGCCCGCACCGACTCGTGGAT
>JBKBSH010000392.1:0-2539 GCA_046291795.1 Burkholderiaceae bacterium
CCATTCGATCGATCCGCTCCGTCGCCCGGTCATGGCAGACGGAAGCAACGACAGGTGACACATGACCGAACTCGAATTCAAGGCCCTCGCCGCGCAGGGCTACAACCGGATCCCGCTGATCGCCGAGGGCTTCGCCGATCTCGACACACCGCTGTCGCTGTATCTGAAGCTCGCGCGAGCGCAGGGCGCGAGCGCCAATTCGTACCTGCTCGAATCGGTCGTCGGCGGCGAACGCTTCGGCCGTTACTCGTTCATCGGCCTGCCGGCGAAGACGGCGCTGCGGTCGTTCATCGGCGAACCCGGCCGCCATCGCACCGAAGTGCTGGTCGACGGCAAGGTCGTCCGGGAAGACCGCGGCGATCCGCTGGCGTTCGTCGAGCGCTACTTCGCGCAGTTCAAGGCCGCTCTGCGTCCCGGGTTGCCGCGCTTCTGCGGCGGACTCGCCGGCTACTTCGGCTACGACACGGTGCGGCTGATCGAAAAGAAGCTCGCTTCGCCCAAGCGCGACGACCTGGGCCTTCCGGACATCCATCTTCTGCTGACCGAAGAACTCGCGGTCGTCGATAACCTGAGCGGACGGATCTATCTGATCGTCTACGCCGATCCGAATCGTCCCGAGGCGTACGCGCGGGCGCGCGAGCGCATCCGCGAGCTGAAGGCGCGGCTGCACCGGCACATCGAGCCGCCGCACACCCGCGCGAGCGTGCGGCGCGAGGAGTACCGCGAGTTCGCCAAGGCCGACTTTCTCAAGGCGGTCGCGCGCGCGAAGGAATACATCGCCGCCGGCGACGTGATGCAGGTGCAGATCGGCCAGCGCATCACGAAGCCCTTCGCCGACGCGCCGCTGAGCCTGTATCGCGCGCTGCGCACGCTCAACCCGTCGCCGTACATGTACTTCTACGACTTCGGCGACCATCAGATCGTCGGCGCTTCGCCGGAGATCCTGGTTCGCAGCGAGGAACGGCAGGGCGAGCGGTACGTCGCGATCCGCCCGATCGCCGGCACGCGCCCGCGCGGCGGCACGCCCGAGCAGGACGCGGCGCTCGCGGAAGAGTTGCTCGCCGACCCCAAGGAGCGCGCCGAGCATCTGATGCTGATCGATCTGGCGCGCAACGACATCGGGAGGATCGCGCAGGTCGGCACGGTCAAGGTGCCCGAGCGGTACGTGATCGAACGCTACTCGCACGTAATGCACCTGGTCAGCCACGTCGAGGGCAGACTCAGGCCGGGGCTGAGCAACCTCGACGTATTGCGCGCGACTTTCCCCGCCGGCACGCTCACGGGCGCGCCCAAGGTGCGCGCGATGGAAATCATCGACGAGCTCGAGCCCGTCAAGCGCGGCGTCTACGGCGGCGCGGTCGGCTATCTGTCGTTCGCCGGCGACATGGATCTGGCGATCGCGATCCGCACCGGCGTGATCAAGGGCAACGTGCTGTATGCGCAGGCCGCCGCCGGCATCGTCGCCGATTCGATCCCCGAGATGGAATGGCGCGAGACCGAGGCCAAGGCGCGCGCGGTGCTGCGCGCGGCCGAGCAGGTGGAGGACGGTTTCGATGTCGAACTCTGAGCCGATCGACCTGCGCAGCGACACCGTCACGCGGCCGAGCGAAGGCATGCGCCGCGCGATGTACGAAGCCGAAGTCGGCGACGACGTCTTCGGCGACGATCCGACGGTCGATCGGCTGCAGGCCGCGCTCGCCGAACGGCTCGGCTACGAGGCGGGGCTTTTCATGCCGAGCGGAACGCAGAGCAATCTGACCGCGCTGATGACGCACTGCCAGCGCGGCGACGAATACATCGTCGGGCAGGATGCGCACACGTACCGGTACGAGGGCGGCGGCGCGGCGGTGCTCGGCTCGATCCAGCCGCAGCCGATCGAGAACGCCGCCGACGGGTCGCTGCCGCTCGCCAGAATCGCCGCCGCGATCAAGCCCGACGATCCGCACTTTGCGCGCACGCGGCTGCTCGCGCTGGAGAACACGATCGGCGGCAAGGTCGTGCCGCTCGATTACTGCGCGCAGGCGACCGCGCTCGCACACGCGCGCGGGCTCGCCACGCATCTGGACGGCGCGCGCTACTTCAACGCCGCGGTGGCGGCGGGCGGCGACGAACGCCGCGTCGCCGCGGGGTTCGATTCGGTGTCGATCTGCCTGTCCAAGGGGCTCGGCGCTCCGGTCGGTTCGGTGCTGCTCGGCTCGCGCGATTTCATCGAGCGCGCGAGGCGCCCGCGCAAGATGCTCGGCGGCGGCATGCGCCAGTCGGGCGTTCTCGCGGCGGCGGGCTTGTATGCGCTCGAGCACAACGTCGCACGGCTGGCCGACGATCACGCCAACGCGCGGCGCCTGGCCGACGGCCTGCGCTCGATCGATGCGATCGCGGTCGACGGCCCCCACACGAACATGCTGTTCGTCACGGTGCCGGCCGACCGCGTCGCCGCACTCGGCGCCTTCTTGCGCGAGCGCGGCATCCTGGTTCTCGTCGGCTCGCCGACGCTGCGGCTCGTCACGCACCTGGACGTCGACGCCGCTGCCATCGATCG
>JBKBSH010000393.1:0-2466 GCA_046291795.1 Burkholderiaceae bacterium
CATGTAAAGCTGCAGCATGAACGCGTTGACCAGCACCAGGTCGCCGATCGTCATTCGCCCCTCGGCCACACCGGCCGCCGCACGCCACAGCATCAGCGTCAGTCCGACCGCGATGATCGCCGCCTGGCCCGCGTTCAGCGCGTTCAGCGACCGCTGCGACAGCAGCGCCGCGCGCTCCTGCTGCGCCAGCGTGGCGTCGTAGCGGCGCGCCTCGTACTCCTCGTTGTTGAAGTACTTGACCGTCTCGAAGTTGAGCAGGCTGTCGACGGCGCGCGCGCTGGCCTTCGCGTCGAGCTCGTTCATCTCGCGCCGGAAGCGCGTTCGCCAGTTGGTGACCGTGAAGGTGAAAGCGACGTACACGACCAGGCTCACCGCGACGATCACCGCGAACCACACCTCGTAGTGCAGCAGCAGGTAGCCGAGCACCAGCGACAGCTCGAGCAGCGTCGGCAGGATCGAATACAGCGTGAAGCTGATCAGCGACGAGATGCCGCGGATGCCGTGGTCGATCTCGCGCGTCACGGCGCCGGTGCGCCGCTCCAGATGGAACCGCAGCGACAGCGCGTGCAGATGGCGGAAGGTCTTCAGCGCCAGCGTGCGAACGGCCGACTGCGTGACGCGCGCGAAGAAGAACTCGCGCAGCTCGGTGAAGACGGTCGTCGACAGCCGCAGCAGACCGTAGCCGACGATCAGCCCGAGCGGGACCGCCGCAGCCGCCGGCGCCGGCGCCTGCGCGAAGGCGTCGACGATGTGCTTGAGCACGATCGGCACCGCCACGGTCGCCAGCTTGGCCGCGACCAGACACGCGATCGCGAACAGCACGCGGCCCTTGTAGCTCCACAGGTAGGGCAGCAGCTTGGCGAGCGCGCGCCATTCGTTGCGTGCCGCGCCCGGTTCGGGCGGAAGCCGGGGGACGTGCCCGACCGGCGGCATGGCTCCTCTCATCGTCGTTTTTTCGCAGCGGTTGCGTCGCGGTTGCGCTGTCGGGATTATCCGTCCGAAACCGAAAGCCGACGATGCGCCCGACGACGCCGCCCGCCATGCGCGACACCGACCGCGCGATCGTGATCGCGGCCGCCTCGGACGGCACCGGCGCCGCGATGCGGGCGCGCTCCCACGAAACCGCGATGACTGCGAAAGCGAAGGGCGGTCCGTGGACCGAGCCGATCGCGCCGCGCATCGTCGACGCGATGGCGCGGGCGGCGCCGAAGCGGCAGTATCCGGGCTCGACGGCTTAGGATTCGCCCGACCGCCGCAGCCGCCCGACGCCTTGCCCAATCCCGCGCTCTGAATTCCGATCCCCGCGTTCCACGCCCCACCATGCCCGAACTCACCTCGCTGCCCACCGACGAAGTGCCCGTGCTGCGCGTCATGCCGATGCCGGCCGACGCCAACATCCACGGCGACGTGTTCGGCGGCTGGATCATGGCGCACGTCGACGTCGCCGGCGCCATTCCCGCGGCGCGCCGCGCCAACGGCCGCGTCGCGACCGTCGCCGTGACGAGCTTCCTCTTCAAGAACCCGGTGTTCGTCGGCGATCTGCTGAGCTTCTACGCGCGGATCGTGAAGACCGGCAACACGTCGGTCACGGTCGAGGTCGAGGTCTACGCCGAACGCATGCGGCTGCAGACCGAAGTGGTCAAGGTCACCGAGGCCACGCTCGTTTACGTCGCCATCGGCGACGATCGCAAACCGAGGCCGTTGCCACCGCTGCCGGGTTGAGCCGAACGGCTGGACTCGTCGAGTTGCATACCGTCCGAACGTCCGTCCGGTCGACTCGTCGATCGCGACACCGGCGACGAGCTAGGGCAACGCTGATCAAGTCCACCGAATCTGCCCCCGCGCGTTGAGCGCCGCATGAAGCAACAAACCCTTGCCATGGCAGTAGACGAGAACGCGCAGTACGAGCGGTACCGCAAGCCAACCAGGCGCGATGTGTTCCTGGAGACGATGGAACAGATCGTGCCATGGCAGGAGCTGTGTGCCGTCATCGAGCCGCATTATCCGAAGGCAGGCAACGGGCGCCCGCCGGTGGGATTGGAGCGCATGCTGCGCATGAACTTCGTGCAGCACTGGTTCAACCTGGCCGATGAGGCCTGCGAGGAGGCGCTGCTCGACAGCACGGCGCTGCGCCGCTTCGTGGGCATCGACCTGGGCCGCGAGCGCGTGCCCGACGCCACCACGTTGTTGAAGTTTCGCCGCCTGCTGGAAAGGCACAAGCTGGGCGAGGCGCTGTTCGCCAAGGTCGGCGAAGTGCTCCAGGCCCAAGGGCTGAAGGTGGGCACCGGCACGATCGTGGATGCCACGATCATCGGCGCGCCCAGTTCCACCAAGAACGCAGACAAGGCGCGCGATCCCGAGATGCACCAGACGCGCAAGGGCCAGCAGTGGTACTTTGCGCGCTGGCGCGCGTCCCGCTGCGCGGGACCGCCGGCCACGGGCCGGCGTCCTGCGGCCCCTGCGGGG
>JBKBSH010000394.1:0-2466 GCA_046291795.1 Burkholderiaceae bacterium
CGTGCGGTTGACGTTGGCCATCACGATCGGCGCGCGCGCGCCCGCCGCGTAGTGCAGCAGCTCGTGCATCAGCAGCAGCCCTTGCGACGCGGTGGCGGTGAACACGCGCACGCCGGCGAGCGACGCCGGGATGCACGCCGCCATCACCGAGTGCTCGGACTCGGGCGTGATGATCTCGGCGTCGAACTCGCCCGCGGCCTGGAACTCCGTGAGCTTTTCCAGCACCGGCGTCTGCGGCGTGATCGGGTACACGGGAACGACCTTCGGCCGCGCCAGCCGCGCCGCCCACGCGACCGCGTGGTTGCCGGTCAGCAGCACGGGCGCGTCGGACGCACCGGCGCGTTCGAGCGCGGCGAGTTCCTCGCGCGCGTTCATCGCGTCTCCTCGACCATCTTCATCGACCCGGTCGGGCATTCGCGAACGCACAGCCCGCAGCCCTTGCAGTAGTCGGCGAGCACCGTGTAGCCGGCGCCGTCGCGCTGGACGGCGAGATCGGGGCAGTCGTCGACGCAGTTGTCGCAGAAGATGCAGGTGCCGCAGGAAAAGCAGCGCTGCGTTTCCGCGATCGCCTGTTCGGTTTCGAGGCCAAGCTGAACCTCGGCGGCGCACGCGAGCCGCCGGGCCGCGTCGAGCCGGGCCTCCGCCACGCGCGGCTGCCTTGGGTAGTCGTACGTGTTGATCGCGGCGAGCGGCACGACCGGCTCGGCAGTCCGCACCGCTGCCGGCGACCCTCGCAACGCGCGGTCGATCTCGAGCGCCGCGCGCTTGCCCATGCCGACCGCCTCGGTCACGAAGCGCGCCATGCTCGCGAGGTCGCCGCCGGCGTACACGCGCTGCGCGCTCGTGGCCTGCCGGGCGTCGACCCTCAGCAGCGCGCCTTGCGCTTCGAGCGAGCGCAGCGGCGCGAGGTCCGGATCCTGTCCGATCGAGGTGACGATCGCGTCGGCGGCGAGCGTGAATCCGGTGCCGGCGATCGCCTCGACCGTGAACCGGCCGCGCTGCACGCCGGGCACGAAGCGGACGCGGATGCAGTCGAGCTTCAGCCCCCGTCCGCTCTCGCGCACGCCCCGCAGCATCGCACCGTCGACCAGCTCGATCCCTTCCTCGATCGCCTCGACGACCTCGTCGCGCTGCGCCGGCATCTGCGCGCGCGATTCCAGCGCGAGGATCGTCACGTCGTGTCCCGCGCGGCGTGCGCTGCGGGCGGCATCGAGCGCGGCGCTGCCGCCGCCGATGACGACGACGTGTTTTCCGAGCGCGGGCGGCGCGCCGGCATTGCTGCGAGCGAGGTACTCGGTGCCGTCGATCACCCAGGGCCGCGTGTAGTCGAGCTGCGGCAGCCGCTTCGTTCGCTGCGCGCCGGTCGCGAGATACACCGCGTCGAATTCGCCGCGCAGCCGCTCGAGTTCCTCGTGTGTCGCCAGCGGCTGCCCGCAACGTATGTCCACGCCGAGCGCGACGATCCGTGCGATCTCCGCGTCGAGCACCGAACGCGCCAGCCGATACGAAGGAATGCCGTCGCGCATCAGCCCGCCGAGTTCGGATCGCGCTTCGAACAGCGTCACGCGCCAGCCCCGCCGCCGGAGCTGGAATGCTGCCGACAGCCCCGACGGCCCGCCGCCGACCACGGCGACGCGCTCTGCGCGCTCGACGACCGGCGGCTCGAACGCCCAGCCGTGCTCGATCGCCGTGTCGCCGACGAAGCGTTCCAGCTTGCAGATCGCCAGCGGCTCGTCGAAGCCGCCGCGGTTGCACGCGGCTTCGCACGGGTGATGGCAGACGCGGCCGGCGATCGCCGGAAACGGGTTGTGCCGCGTCAGGATCTCCCATGCGCCCCGGAAGTCGCGCGCACGCGCGCGGCCGATCCACTCGGCGATGTCGCCCTCGACCGGACACGCCGCTTGACACGGCGACGGAGCGCGGATGTGCTGCGGCAACGCCGCGCGCCACGTGCCGGTCTTGAAGACCTCCGTCGTGCCGGTGGTCCAGATCGGCGGGACGGGATCGTTCATGCCGCGAGCCTCTGCAGTTGCGCGTCGACCCGGCGATAACCGTCCTCGCACGCGGCGATGTTCTCGTCGTGCAGCCTGGGCGCTTCGTCGGTCAGCACGCGTGTCAGCACGTCGAGGGCCGGCGCCTCGATCGCGCGCGCGAACGCACCGAGCAGCGCGGAGTTGACGATGCGGCCAAGGCCGTGCCGGCGCGAGATCGCCAGCGCGTCCACGGGGATCACGCGAAGACCCGGCAGCGCGGCCGCGTAATGCTCGGCGGGACGCGACGAGTTGACGACGATCAGCGCATCCGGCCGCGCGGCGGCAACGAGCGGCCCGGCGAGCAGGCTCGCGTCGAAGCACAGGATCGCATCCGCCTGTTCGATGTCGCAGCGCAGCCGGATCGGCCGGTCATCGACGCGGATGTACGAGCTGACCGGCGTGCCGCGGCGCGCGCCGCCGTAGGTCGAGAACG
>JBKBSH010000395.1:0-2465 GCA_046291795.1 Burkholderiaceae bacterium
TTTCGTTTTTCGCGGATCGGTGGGGGTGAGAAGCGGCGCGGGTTCGACGAGCGGATCGTCGCGAGGGGAGGTGCGAGCGATCGCGCGCCTTTCGCTGATGCGGGTGCACGCGCGGTCGCTCCCGTCCTGCTCCACGACTTGCTCCACGACTTGATGCGAGCGCATTCGGAAGCGCGGGTCCACGGCTGTTTGTCGTCTGTGCCGCGGCAAGACCCTCCGCTGCTGCGGCGCATCAACGAATCTCGCTGCGCTGTAAGGTTTGCGTAAGGGCTCGTTCCTACCGTTCGCCATCGCCTCGAAAGAGGCGGAACGCGAACGACTGAGGCGGGAGCCATGAGCAATATCGAATCGGTTCTTAACGAGAGCCGCGTGTTCGAACCGAGCGCGGACTTCGTCAAGCAGGCCAATATCAGCGGCATGGCCGCATACAGAGCACTGTGCGACGAGGCCGAGCGCGACTTCAACGGGTTCTGGGCGCGGCTGGCGCGCGAGCACCTCGTGTGGCACAAGCCGTTCACGCAGGTGCTCGACGAAAGCAACGCGCCTTTTTACAAGTGGTTCTCCGACGGCGAGTTGAACGCCTCGTACAACTGCCTCGATGTCAACCTCGCCAACGGCAACGCGGAGAAGACGGCGATCGTCTTCGAGGCCGATGACGGCAAGGTCACGCGCATCACCTATCGCGCGCTGTACACGGAAGTCTGCAAGCTCGCCAACGCGCTGAAGCATCACGGCATCAAGAAGGGCGACCGGGTCCTCATCTACATGCCGATGTCGATCCAGGTCGTGATCGCGATGCAGGCGTGCGCGCGCATCGGCGCGACGCACTCGGTCGTCTTCGGCGGTTTTTCGGCCAAGAGCCTTCAGGAACGCATCATCGACGCCGGCGCCACCGAGGTCATCACGGCGGACGGCCAGTTCCGCGGCGGCAAGGAAATCCCGCTGAAGCCGGTCGTCGACGAAGCCTTCGCGATGGGTGGCTGCGAAGGCGTGCGCAACGTCATCGTCTACCGGCGCACCGGCAGCGCGGTACCGATGCAGGCGCCTCGCGACAAGTGGTGGGACGACGTCGTCCGCGGCCAGCCCGAGACCTGCGAGCCGACCTGGGTGAACGCCGAGCATCCGCTGTTCATCCTGTACACGTCGGGATCGACCGGCAAACCCAAGGGCGTGCAGCACTCCACCGGCGGCTACCTGCTGTGGGCGGTACTGACGATGAAGTGGACCTTCGATCACAAGCCGACCGACGTCTTCTGGTGCACGGCCGACGTCGGCTGGGTCACCGGCCACACGTACATCACCTACGGCCCCCTCGCGGTCGGCGCCACCGAAGTGATGTTCGAGGGCGTGCCCACGTATCCGGACGCAGGGCGGTTCTGGAAGATGATCCAGGACCACAAGGTCACCGTGTTCTACACCGCACCGACGGCGATCCGCTCGCTGATCAAGGCCAACGACGCCAACGCGTCCACGCATCCGACCAGGTACGACTTGTCGAGTCTGCGCATCCTCGGCACGGTGGGCGAGCCGATCAATCCGGAAGCGTGGATGTGGTACTACACGAACGTGGGCCGCAGCCGCTGCCCGATCGTCGACACGTGGTGGCAGACCGAAACCGGCGGACACCTCATCACGCCGCTACCGGGCGCAACACCGCTGGTTCCCGGTTCCTGCACGCTGCCGCTGCCCGGAATCATGGCGGCGATCGTCGATGAAACGGGGCAGGACGTTCCGAACGGCCAAGGTGGCCTGCTCGTCATCAAGCGGCCCTGGCCTTCGATGATCCGCACCATCTGGGGCGATCCGGACCGCTTCAAGAAGTCCTATTACCCGGACGAACTCGGCGGCAAGCTTTACCTGGCAGGCGACGGCGCGATCCGCGACAAGGACACCGGTTACTTCCGCATCGTCGGGCGCATCGACGACGTGCTGAACGTGTCGGGCCATCGGCTCGGCACGATGGAGATCGAGTCGGCGCTGGTCGCCAACCCGATCGTGGCCGAAGCCGCGGTGGTCGGCCGGCCGGACGAGTTGACGGGTGAAGCGGTCTGCGCTTTCGTCGTGCTGAAGCAGCCGCGCCCGACCGGCGAGGAAGCCCAGAGAATCGCGCGCGAACTGCGCGAGTGGGTGGCCAAGGAGATCGGCCCGATCGCCAAGCCGAAGGACATCCGTTTCGGCGACAACCTGCCGAAGACACGCAGCGGCAAGATCATGCGGCGGCTGTTGCGCTCGCTCGCCAAGGGCGAGGCGATCACGCAGGACGTGTCGACGTTGGAAAACCCGGCGATTCTGGAGCAGCTGAAGGTGACGCAGTAGCGGGCCGGGTTTCGATGGAAGCTGATGTGAGCGAAGCGAACGTGAAGCGAGCGGCGGCGAGCGGCGGCCGGAAACAAAACCCGGCGATCCTCGATCAGTTGAAGGTCGTGCAGTAACGAAGGGCAGGAAGGGCAGGGAGGAGACGGAAG
>JBKBSH010000038.1:0-11386 GCA_046291795.1 Burkholderiaceae bacterium
GCTCGGCGCTCCGCTCGATGCGGTCGATGTCGACGGCGTGGTCCGCCGCGCGCCGACCGGCGACGCGGCGCTGCCGACCGTGGTCGAAGCGGTCGCGCGTGGGCTTGGCCGAACGGTCGTGACCGAAGGTTGGATCGACTTCACGCGCGGCGCGCCGTTTGCGTACGTGCCGCTCGAATACGTTGCGCGCTGGCATCGGACCGGAGATGCCGAGCGTTTGCGCGCGGTGTTCGGCGATCGCATCGCGCTGGTCGGCGACGTGTTGCCCGGCGCGCAACGCGTCGCGCTGCCGGTGCGACTCGCCGCATGGGAGTCGGGCAGACACGCACCGCGCGTCGTCGCGCACGCGCAGGCACTGCGTTCGCTCGTCGGGGCCGGATGGGTACGCCCGGCCGCGGGCTGGATCGAATTCGGGCTCGCGTTCGCCTTCGCGCTGGCGGCGGTGCCGGCAAGCGCACGGCTGCGCTGGTCGCTGCTCGTCGCCGGCGCGGTCGCGGTGTTCGTCTGGACGGCGGCGCTGCACGCGGAGGGCCGTTTCGTGCCGATCGGCCACGCGGCGATCTCGGGCGCGGCGGCAGCCGTGCTGCGGGCGGCGCTCGAACGCCGGCGCGTGACCGGCCCGGCTGCGCGATGACCGCGCCTCAGACGATCCCGAAGGCGCGCAGCGCCTTGTACAGCATGTAGGCCGCCAGCGCGTACAGCATCAGCGCGAAGATCCGCTTCAGCGGTCTGGTGTCGAGCGCGTGCGCCACGCGCGCGCCGAGCGGCGCCGTCAGCACGCTCGTTGCCGCGATCGACACCAGCGCCGGCAGATAGATGAATCCGATGCTGCCTTTCGGCAGTCCGCTCGCGTTCAGGCCCGAGACGATGTAGCCGACGGTTCCGGCTGCGGCTATCGGAAAACCGAGAGCGGCCGAAGTCGCGACCGCGTTCTGGATGCGCACGTTGCACCAGACCATGAACGGCACCGAAACGAAACCGCCGCCGGCACCGACGAAGCTCGACAGTAGTCCGATCAAGCCGCCGACCGCGAACATGCCCGCAGGCTTCGGCAGCTCGCGATGCGGTTTCGGTTTGCGATCGAGCAGCATCTGGGTCGCCGAGAACCCGACGAACGCCGCGAAACCGAGCGCAAGCCAGGCCGTCGGCAGCCGCCCCGCGATCTGCGCGCCGACGAGCGACCCGACCAGGATGCCGGGCGCGAACGACCTCGCGACCGGCCACAGCACCGCACCTGCGCGATGGTGCGCCCGCACCGACGACACGGACGTGAACAGGATCGTCGCGAGCGACGTGGCGACCGCCACGTGCACGACGTGGTCCAGCGGCACGTGCTGCGCGGTCAGGATCATCGTGAGAAACGGCACCAGCAGCATGCCGCCGCCGATGCCGAGCAGCCCGGCCGCGAAGCCGACGGCCGCGCCGACCGCGAGCAGCAGCGCGATGAAGATCCAATCCATCAGGTGCCTTTCAGCACGGTGCCGGTGATGAAGCGCCACTCGTCCGCGGTCACCGGCGTGATCGACAGCCGGTTGCCTCGGCGCAGCACCGCCATGTTCGCAAGCGCGCGGTACGCACGAAGCTCGGCCAGCGGCACGAGCCGCGTCTTTCTCAACGCGCGGATGTCGACGAGCACCCAGCGCGGTGCGTCGGGTCTCGACGCCGGATCGAAGTAGTCGCTCGTTCGGTCGAACTGCGTCGGATCCGGGTACGGGCGGCTCGCGACTTCGGCGAGCCCCGCGATCCCGGGCTCGTCGCAGCTCGAGTGATAAAAGAGCACGCCGTCGCCGATTCGCATCTGGTCGCGCATGAAGTTGCGCGCCTGGTAGTTGCGCACGCCGGTCCACGGAACGACCGAGCCGGGCGCGGCGAGCGCGTCGTCGATCGAGCACTCGTCGGGCTCGGACTTCATCAGCCAGTAGCGCATGGGAGGGCGGGCGGAGAAAAGAAGAACGCGGCCCGGCGAGACCGGGCCCGCGTCCCCGAGCAAAAGACCCCCGCGCGTGCCGCCCGGCCCATGTCCTGAACCATCGGTTCAGGGTGGTCGCCGTCCGCGGCGTTTAGGTTCAGCAGACGCGTGCCGATCGCACCACGACGCGAGCGCGGCAACCTAGCGCATTGCGCATCGGTTCAAGGAACTCAAGGCCTTTGCGCGAGCACCGCAGGGTGAAGCGAGTTTAACTCGCCTCGACGCGCGGCGCTCGCATTTTGCGCCGCTCGGGGTTTTCGCCGGCGCCCGTCCGCGGGCACCGGCGGCGCGTGTCATGGAAACAGCTTCTCCTGCGGTGCGAGCATTTCGTCGGCGAGCGCGTTCAACTCGCGCAGACGGCGGCGTACGTCGCCGAGCGCGATGCCGTCGCCCGTCTTCGCGTTGAACAGCTCCTGCGCGATCTGCAGCGCCGCCATCACGGCCACGCGGTCCGCGCCCATCACCTTGCCGGTGTCGCGGATCGCGGCCATCTTCTGGTCCAGGTACCGCGCACAGCGCAACAGGTCGTCTTTTTCTTCGGGCGCGCAAGCGACGCGGTACTCGCGGCCGAGAATCGTCACGGTCAGCGTCTCGGCGGGCACCGATCACTCCTGCGCGTTCGCCGGCGCCTCCGCCGGCAGGCGCTCGATCAGCGCGTCGATCCGCTGCATCGCGTTCGCCACGCGGGTGCGCATCTGTTCGAGTTCGTTCGAAGCGGCCAGAATCTGCGCGCGAAGTTGCTGGTTCTCCTCGCGCAAAGCGCGCACGCGTCCTGCCAGTTCGGTGAGCTTGGCCGTCAGCGCGTCGAGTTCTTCCTGCATGTGGCGATGGTAGCACCGCGTTCGCCGACGCTAGACTCGCGCCGCCTTCGGTGCCGGCGGAGCGATCCGCCGGTGAAACGGGAAACAGGAGGGCGCGCGTGCGAACGGCGCCCGAACCTGTGCTGCCCCCGCAACGGTAAGCAGGCTCCGAGTCGAACTCGGCACCTGTCGCACTGGCCACTGCGTCGACGACCGATCCAACGGCGGACGCGGGAAGGCGCGACAGCGGACCTGCAGCCCGGAGACCGGCCGAAGGCCGCGCGAATCGTGCCGTCACGCAGCGGCGCGACTCGCGCGGGGTGGACCTGCCGCGGGGAGGCGGCGGATGCGGGCTGCGACGCCGTGCGGTCGAGTCGGCGGCGCGGCTTCGGTTCCCGATTCCTCGCGCAGATCCGTACGGCAACGCCGGCGGTGGGCCGGCACTCGCGCGAGGTCTTCATGTTCCCTCACTTCGTTGCCCGGCGAGGCGCGCTTGCGTCCGCCGGTCTGTCTCTTTTCGTCTTCGGCGCCGCGTCGGCGCAGGTTCAGCCGCAGCAGCTCGAAACGGTCGTGGTCACCGCGGCACGCACCGAGCAGCGCCTGCGCGATGTGCTGCCGAGCGTCACCGTGATCCAGCGCAGCGAAATCGAACGGCGTCAGGCGACCGATCTGGTCGAACTGCTCGCCCGCTCCGCGGGCATCGAGTTCGCGCGTGCCGGCGGCGCGGGCGGACAGGCGTCGCTGTTCGTCCGCGGCGCCAGCTCGAGCCAGGTGCTGGTGCTCGTCGACGGCGTTCGGCTGAACACCGCGGTCGGGGGAGCGGCAGCGCTCCGCGGCATCACGCTCGACGCGGTCGAACGCATCGAGATCGTCCGCGGCAACCTGTCGAGCCTGTACGGCTCGGAGGCGATCGGCGGCGTCGTGCAGATCTTCACGCGCGGCGGCGAGCGCACCGGCGCGGCAGTCGACGCGGAAGCGGGCGGCGGTCGCACGCGTGCGGCGAGCGCATCGGCGAGCTGGGCCGGCGCGGGCACGCGGCTGTCGGCGACGCTCGGCGCACGCCGGACCCGTCCGTTTTCGGCGATCGACACCGCGCAAGTGATTCCGGGGCCGTTTGCGCCCGGCGCCACTCCGGATCTCGACGGCACGCGCAACCGCTCGGCGGCGCTGCGTGCGAGCGGATCGCTCGGCGCCGCCGAGGTCGGAGCGAGCGCATGGACGAGCCGCAGCGATACCGACTTCGACAGCACCGCCGACGGCCCCGCAGCGACGCACGTCGAGCGCTCGGTGTTGACGGCCTGGCAGGCCTATCTGCGCGGCGCGCTCGGCGACCGTTGGGTCGCGTGGCTTGCGGCAGGCGAATCGCGCGACGAAAGCCGAAACGCCGCGAGCGATCCGCTTTCGTTCAACAACGGCGAGTTTCGCGCGCGCAACCGCCAGGTCGCCTGGCAGAACGACATCGCGGTCGCCGAGGCGGTCACCGCGTCGCTCGCGCTCGAATACCTCGATCAGCGCGGCGCTTCGACGGCGTACGACCCGACGTTCGCGAGCGTGCTCACCGCGTTTGAGCGGCGCGTCGCGTCCGGCTGGTTCGGCGTCAATGCCGCGGCCGGCGCGCAGCGCGTCCAGGTCAACGTGCGACACGACGATTATTCGGATGCGGGTGTCGCGACCACGGGGCTCGTCGCGTACGGCTACGCGCTGACGCCTTCGTTGCGCGCCACGTTGCAGGTTTCGTCGGCGTTTCGCGCACCGAGCTTCAACGACCTGCACTTTCCGTTTTTCGGCAATCCCGATCTGAGGCCCGAGAAGGCGCGCAGCGTCGAGGCGGGGCTGCGCTACGCGACGGGCAGCGCGCAGCTGCGGGCGGCGGTGTACCGGACGCGTACCCGTGATCTGATCGTCTTCAGCACGGCGAGCAGTCGCGCGGAGAACGTCGCGCGCGCGCAGTCCGAGGGCCTCGAGATCGTCGCGGCGACGGACTGGCGCGGCGTCCGATTCGACGCCAACGCGAGCGTGTCGCGCCCGGTGGATCAAGACACCGCCGAGCGGCTGCTGCGGCGCGCCGATTCGCGGTTCGTCGCGGCGGATCATCCGGCGCTGCATCCCGGACGCAGCGCGCGGATCGAACTCGACGGGCAGTCGATCGGCTGGATCGGCGAATTGCATCCGCGCCTGCAACAGAAATACGAACTGCCGAAAGCGCCCGTCGTCTTCGAGCTGGACGTCGATCCGCTGCTGCCGACGCCGCTTCCGGGCTTTCAGGGCGTGCCGAAGTTTCCCGCCGTGCTGCGGGACGTGGCGCTATGGGTCGATGCTTCCGTGACGTTTCAGCGGGTGCTCGACGAAGTCGCCCGCATCGCACGAACGGATGACCGGCTTCGCATGCTGCGCGACTTCCGCCTCTTCGACGTGTACCGCCCGGCCGGCGAGGATTCGAGCAAATTCGCGGCAGTGGACGCTAACGCGTTGTTAAATAAGGAAAAAAGCCTTGCCTTCCGCATGGTTCTGCAAGATACTGACCGCACGCTCGCAGACGCGGACGCAGACGCGGCCGTTGCTGCGATCGTCGAAGGACTGGGTGCGGCGATCGGCGCCCGCTTGCGTCAGTGACAGCCATGCAGAACGACCAACAAATGTCCGCCTTCAAGTTTCCGGATCTGCCGACGACAACTCGCCGATCCGAGACCACGCACGAGCATGGCGGCAAGACGATGACGAAGGCGGAGTTGGCCGATGCGCTGTTCGAGCGGCTCGGACTGAACAAACGCGAGGCGAAGGACATGGTCGACGGTTTCTTCGACGAGATCCGGCAGGCGCTCGAGCGGGGCGAGTCGGTCAAGCTGTCCGGATTCGGCAACTTCCAGCTTCGTGACAAGCCGCAGCGGCCGGGGCGCAACCCGAAGACCGGTGAAGAGATCGCCATCACCGCGCGGCGCGTGGTGACCTTCCATGCGAGCCAGAAGCTGAAGGCGGCGGTCGCCGAGGCGCAGGGAGTGCATTGATCCAGGTTTGTGCGGCGCCTCGCGCGAACGCTCCCGAGCACACGGCAGGCCTTCAATGCAGCGTCCCGACGCCCAGAACGCGCTGCCACCGATCCCGGCGAAGCGCTATTTCACGATCGGCGAAGTGAGCGAGCTGTGCGGCGTCAAGCCACACGTGCTTCGCTACTGGGAGCAGGAGTTCACCCAGCTCAGACCCGTCAAACGGCGCGGCAACCGGCGCTACTACCAGCATCACGAGGTGCTGCTGATCCGGCGTATCCGCGAGCTGCTGTACGAAGAGGGCTTCACGATCAGCGGTGCGCGCAACCGGCTCGACGACAGCGGCCGCTTCGGCACAACGCGCGGCAACGGCGGTGACGATCCGCCGCCGCGCCCGACGCTCGCGAACGTGCGCAGCGAACTCGAAGCGATCCGCGCGCTGCTCAAAGGCGATTGAGCCGGCGCGCAGCGCACGGGACACGGATCGCCGCGGAGGAAGGCCGACGATGGGTTCTTCGCTCCCGGCGCCTGCGCGTTCGTCCGGTTCGGACAGTAGTCGACCGCGAACGACACGGGACCGCCGTGTACAATCCGCGCGGATCGGGGCGTAGCGCAGCCTGGTAGCGCACTTGCATGGGGTGCAAGGGGTCGCGAGTTCGAATCCCGCCGCCCCCACCCCGCACCCCCCGGAGCCGGCCGGTTGCCCGCATCGCGGTCAACCGGCCACTTCATTCATGCGGATCCTTGTCTCCAACGACGACGGTTATCTCGCCCCCGGCGTCGCGGCGCTCGCCGACGCGATGCGCCCTTTCGGCGAAGTCACCGTCGTTGCGCCGGAACAGAATCACAGCGGTGCCAGCAATTCGCTGACCCTGACCCGTCCGCTGACCGTGCATCGCGCCGACAACGGCTTCCTGTTCATCAACGGCACGCCGACCGACTGCGTGCACATCGCGCTGACCGGTCTGCTCGAGCAGCCGCCCGACTTGGTCGTATCGGGGATCAACAACGGTCAGAACATGGGTGACGACACCATCTACTCGGGCACCGTCGCGGGCGCGATGGAGGGCTTCCTGTTCGGCGTGCCGGCGATCGCGTTTTCCCTGGTCGAACGCGGCTATGCGCATCTCGACAGCGCCGCGCGCGTCGCCGCCGATATCGTCGCGCGCTACGTTGCCGACCCGATTCCCGGGCCCTTCCTGCTGAACGTCAACATTCCGAACCTGCCATACCAGGCGATCGCCGGCGTCACCGCCACGCGCCTGGGCAGGCGGCATCACGCCGAACCCGTCATCCGCAGCGAGAGTCCGCGCGGCGAAACGATCTACTGGGTCGGCGGCGCGGGCAGCGCGCGCGACGCCGGTCCCGGGACCGACTTTCATGCGACCGCGAACGGCTACGTATCGGTCACGCCGTTGCAAGTCGATCTGACACACAACGGACAGCTTCCGATCGTGCGCGAATGGCTGCAGCGAAACCGCAAGTAGGCGGCACGCGCCGCGACGCCGCGCACGGAAACACGGGACTTGCGTCCGAGCGCGTTCGCGTTCGCATGGTCGAGCGCCTGCGCGAGCTCGGCGTCCGCGACGCTCGCGTGCTTGCAGCGATGCAGGAGGTTCAGCGGCACCTGTTCGTCGATCCCGCGCTCGCGAGCCGGGCCTACGAGGACACCGCACTGCCGATCGGGTTCGGACAGACGATCTCTCGGCCGTACATCGTCGCTCGAACGATCGAAGTCCTGCTCGAAGGCGTCGCCGCGCCGAAGTCCGCGAAGATCCTGGAGATCGGCACCGGCTGCGGTTACGCTGCGGCCGTGCTCGCGAGGATTTTCGGCACCGTCATTTCAGTGGAGCGCTTACGCCCGCTGCACGAGAAGGCGCGCGCGAATCTGCGGCCGTTGCGTCTGCCGCACGTGCGGCTCGTCTTTGCCGACGGCGCCGCGGGTGTGGCCGCGCAGGCGCCGTACGATGCCATCGTCGCAGCCGCCGCGGGGGAACGGGTGCCGCCCGCGTGGGTCGAACAGCTCAAGCCGGGCGGGCGCATCGTCGCGCCGCTCGGTTCGGCCGAACAACGGCTGACGCTGATCACCAAAGATGAAAGCGGCCGCGTCGCGCGTCGCGCAATCGAAGTCGTCAGATTCGTTCCCTTGAAATCCGGTACCGCGTAAAGCATGAAAACACGAACGCCGCTGACCGCGCGTGGCTCCCTGATTCGACGCGGGCTGCCGATCCCGCTGCTCGCGCTGAGCGTCGCCGCGTGCACGGTGACCTCGGTTCGCGAGGCGCCGATCGTCGACAAGTCCGACCGCAGCGGCGTGCGCAGCGAGGTCGCGCGCTTGCCCGACGTTGCACCGGTCGCGCCGCTGCAACGCGAGGCGAAGGACGGCACCTACATCGTCCAGCGCGGCGACACGCTCTACAGCATCGCGCTCGCCTTCGGGCAGGACTTCCGCGACATCGCACGCTGGAATGCGCTCGACGATCCGGCGCGGCTGCCCGTCGGCAAGGCGCTGCGAGTCACGCCGCCTGAAGGGGAACCGGCCGCGCCGACGGTCGCCGCGGCGGTTCCCGTTGCCCCGACGGCCGCGATCGAAGCGCGTCCGCTGGGCGAGGCACCGGCAGCCGCCGGCCCGAGGCCGCTGCCGCCGGCTGCGGTCGTGGCACCGTCCGTCGGGCCTGCGGCGAAGGCATCGGAAGCGACCAAACCTGCGGCCGGGACGACGATCGACACCGGCTTCGCTTGGCAGTGGCCGGCTGCAGGCAGCGTGATCTCCACGTTCGACGAGGCGCGCAGCAAAGGCATCGGCATCGCCGGCAAGGAGGGCGATCCGGTCGTCGCGGCAAGCGACGGGCAGGTCGTCTACAGCGGCAGCGGGTTGCGAGGTTATGGCAACCTGGTCATCATCAAGCACACGGACGACTTCATTTCCGCGTACGCGCACAACCGGCAGATCCTGGTGAAGCAGGGACAGAACGTGCGGCGCGGGCAGCGCATCGCCGAACTGGGAAAGACCGATTCGAGCGTGCCGAAACTGCACTTCGAGATCCGGCAACGCGGCAAGCCGGTCGATCCGCTGAAGTATCTGCCGCCGCGCCCTTGAAGGGCGGGGCATCGCGTCCGACCTTGCGTCGAGCGCCGAACCGGAGCCGCCATGGCGCGCTTGACGAACGACACTTTCGACGACGGGCCCGCTGAAGAAGGCCCCGCGCCGCAGGCCATGCCCGATGCGAGCGCGCAGCTCGACGCGACCGACGCGACGACGGCGCTCGCCGACACCACGGCGAGCGGTGACGATACGGTGCCGGCCACCGGGCGTGAAGCGGACGATCTGGCCGGCGACGCGGTCCAGCAGTACCTGAACGCGATCGGCGCGCGCCCGCTGTTGACGCCCGACCAGGAGTACCTGTTTGCGATTCGCGCGCGCGCCGGCGACTTCGACGCACGGCAGGCGATGATCGAGCACAACCTGCGGCTCGTCGTGTCGATCGCCAAGCACTACGTCAATCGCGGCGTGAGCCTGCTCGACCTGATCGAGGAAGGCAATCTCGGCCTGATCCACGCGCTCGAGAAATTCGAGCCGGAACGCGGCTTCCGCTTCTCGACTTATGCGACCTGGTGGATCCGGCAGTCGATCGAGCGCGCGATCATCAACCAGGCGCGGACGATCAGGCTTCCCGTGCACATCGTCCGCGAGCTGAACCAGGTGCTGCGCGCCAAGCGCCATCTCGAAGCCGAATACGCCGCACGCGGCGAACGCCGCGAGGCACGGATCGAAGACATCGCGCATCTGGTGGGGCGCAGCGTCGACGAGGTCGCCGACGTTCTGCGACTGTCGGAGCCGCCCGCGTCGCTCGACACGCCGCTCGAAAGCGACCCCGGATCGAGTTTGATCGACCTGCTCGCCGATACCGGTGCGGCGAGTCCGGAAACCGTGGCGCTGGCGCGGGAAATCGAGCAGCTCGTCCGGGACTGGCTCGAGCACCTGCCCGACAAGCAACGCACCGTCATCGAACGGCGTTACGGGCTGAATGCGCATGAGCCGGCCACACTCGAAGGCGTTGCCGCCGAGCTCGGGCTCACGCGCGAGCGCGTGCGGCAGATCCAGCAGGAGGCGCTGCAGCGGCTGCGGCGTTCGCTGCTCGCGCGCGGCGTCGAGCGCGACGCGCTGTTCTGAACACCGGCCAGGCGCGCGATCGATCCGAGGGGTGCATGACGCCGACGCTCGTATTCGACATCGAAACCGTTCCCGACGTCGCAGGGCTGCGCCGGCTTCGGCCCGAGTGGGCGGCGCTCGCCGACACCGAGGTCGCGGAACGCGCGTTCGCCGAGCGGCGCGAACGCACGGGCAGCGACTTCCTTCCGCATCACCTGCAGCGCATCGTCGCGATCGGCTGCGCGTTCCGCGACGACGGCGGATTCCGCGTCAGATGCCTCGGCACCCCGGACGACGAAGAGGCCAGGCTGATCCAGGATTTCTTCCGGTTGATCGATCGGTACACGCCGCAGCTCGTCAGCTGGAACGGCGGCGGCTTCGATCTGCCGGTGTTGCACTATCGCGGGCTGATCCACGGCGTGACCGCCGCGCGCTACTGGGATCAGGGCGAGGACGATCGCGACTTCAGGTGGAACAACTACATCAGCCGCTACCACACGCGTCACACCGACCTGATGGATCTGCTCGCGCTGTACCAGCCGCGCGCCAACGCGCCGCTGGACGAACTGGCGCGGCTCGCCGGATTTGCGGGCAAACTCGGCCTGGACGGCAGCCGCGTCTGGGAGGCGTACCGCGACGGCAGGATCGGCGCGATCCGGGATTACTGCGAAACCGACGTCGTCAACACCTATCTCGTGTGGTGCCGCTTCCAGAAGATGCGCGGCGCGCTGAGCGCTTCGGCCTATGCGGACGAGGTCGCAGCGGTTCGCGGCGCGCTGCGGGCGATCGATGCGCCGCACTGGCGCGAGTACCTCGCGGCCTGGCCGGACTGATCGAATGAGCGAGAGCTACGTTGTCGAGGTCGATTCGCTCGACCTCGACGGGCGCGGCGTGGCGCGCCGCGAAGGCAAGGTCGTCTTCGTCGAAGGGGCGCTGCCGCGCGAACGCGTGCGCGTCGAGCCCCTGCGCGCCAAACCCGCGTACGAAACCGCGCGCACGATCGCGGTGCTGCGCGCAAGCAGCCAGCGTGTCGCGCCGCGCTGTCCGCACTTCGGCCTGCACGCCGGCGCGTGCGGCGGCTGTTCGATGCAGCACCTCGGCGTGCAAGCGCAGGTCGCGATCAAACAGCGCGCGCTGGAGGACAGCCTCTGGCACATCGGCAAGCTCCGCGCGGAGCGCATTGTGCGGCCGATCGTCGGTCCGGCGTGGCATTACCGGCACCGCGCGCGGCTCGCGGTGCGCGACGTTGCGAAGAAGGGCGGCGTGCTGGTCGGCTTTCACGAGCGCTCGAGCAGCTACGTCGCCGACATGCGCGAATGCCACGTTCTGCCGGAGCGCGTCAGCGCATTGCTCGTGCCGCTGCGCGAACTCGTCGCCGCGCTGAGCTTGCGCAAGCGGCTGCCGCAGATCGAGCTGGCCGTGTCGGGCGCGACGGTGGTGCTCGTTCTGCGCGTCTTGCAGCCACCGACGCAGGACGACC
>JBKBSH010000003.1:0-14443 GCA_046291795.1 Burkholderiaceae bacterium
TTCGGCCCGCCGCCGCCCTCGGGCACGACCCAGACGATGTTCTGGGTCGGGTCCTTGATGTCGCAGGTCTTGCAGTGCACGCAGTTCTGGAAGTTGATCTGCAGGCGGTCTTCGCCGTCGACTTTGACGAACTCGTACACGCCGGCCGGGCAGTAGCGGCTCTCCGGGCCCGCGTACTTCGCAAGGTTGACCGCGACCGGCACCGTCGGGTCCTTCAGCCGCAGGTGCGGCGGCTGGTTCTCTTCGTGATTCGTGTTCGACAGGAACACCGACGACAGCTTGTCGAACGTGATCGTGTTGTCGGGCTTCGGATACGCGATCGGCTCGCACTGCGCGGCGGGCTTGAGCTTTTCGTGGTCTGCCCGGCGCCGGTGCAGCGTCCACGGCGCCTTGCCGCGGAAGATCAACTGGTCGATGCCCCACATCAGCGCGCCGACGTACAGACCCTTGTCGAGCCACGGCTTGAAGTTGCGCGCGCGATAAAGCTCGTCGTACAGCCACGACCGCTCAAAGCGCTGCGGGTACGCGGCGAGTTCGTCGCCGCTGCGGCCGGCGGCGAGCGCGTCGAACGCCGCCTCGGCAGCGAGCATGCCGCTTTTGATCGCCGCGTGCGAACCCTTGATGCGCGGCGCGTTGAGAAACCCGGCGTCGCATCCGACGAGCGCGCCGCCGGGAAACACGAGCTTCGGCAGCGACTGCAGGCCGCTGGCGTTGATCGCGCGTGCGCCGTAGCCCACGCGCTTCGTTTTCTTGGGATCGCCGTCGAGGAAGGCGCGGATCGCCGGGTGCGTCTTGTAACGCTGGAACTCCAGGAACGGTTCGAGGTAGGGGTTCTCGTAGCCGAGCCCGACGACGAGCCCCAGCGAAACCTGGTTGTTCTCGAAGTGGTACATGAAGCCGCCGCCGTAGGTCTTCGCGTCGAGCGGCCAGCCGGCGCTGTGCACGACGAGCCCGGGCACGTGCTTCGCGGGATCGATCTCCCACACCTCCTTGATGCCGATGCCCCAGGTCTGCGGATCGCGGCCTTCCATCAACCGGTAGCGCTCGAGGAGCTGTTTGCCGAGATGGCCGCGCGCGCCTTCGGCGAACAGCGTGTACTTTCCGAGCAGTTCGACGCCGGGCTGGAAGTTCGTGGTCGGCTGCCCGTCTCGGCCGATGCCCATGTCGCCGGTGACCACACCGCGCACCGCGCCGCGCTCGTCGTACAGGATTTCGGCGGCCGCGAAGCCCGGGAACAGCTCGACGCCGAGCGCCTCGGCCTGCTGGCCCAGCCAGCGCACGACGTTGGCCAGGCTCACGATGTAGTAGCCGTCGTTGATGAAGCAGTCGGGCAGCAGCCAGCGCGGGTTATAAAGGGCGCGCTTCTCCGTGAGGATGTAGAAGCGGTCTTCGGTGACGGGCGTATTCAACGGCGCGCCGCGCGACTTCCAGTCGGGGAACAGTTCGTCGAGTGCGATCGGATCCATCACCGCGCCGGACAGGATGTGCGCGCCGATCTCGGAGCCCTTTTCCAGCACGCAGACGCCGACGTCGCGGCCCTTGTCCGCAGCGAGCTGCTTGAGCCGGATCGCCGCGGCGAGCCCCGCCGGACCGCCGCCGACGATCACCACGTCGTATTCCATGCTTTCGCGCTGAACTTGCCCCATCTCGGCCTCGGTGACGCTTTCGTGAGGCGCGATTGTCGGCAAGTTCGCTAGAGCCCGCAATCGAGTGTGCGATCATCCGGCGCGCAGCAAGGGCGAACCGGCATGCAGACCGATCTGAACGAGAAAATCGCGCTCGTCACGGGCGCCAGCAGCGGGCTCGGCGCGCAGTTCGCGCGAACGCTGGCCGCCAATGGCGCGCTGGTCGTCCTCGCGGCGCGCCGCGTCGAACGGCTCAAGGATTTGCGCGCCGAAATCGAGGCCGAAGGCGGCGCGGCCGACGTCGTGCCGCTGGACGTCACCGACCTCGACTCGGTCGCCGCGGCGGTGGCCAAGATCGAGTCCGAAAACGGGCCGATCGACATCCTGATCAACAATTCCGGCGTATCGACCACGCAGCGCCTCGTCGACGTGAGCGCGGTCGATTTCGACCACGTGTTCGGCACCAACGTCCGCGGCGCGTTTTTCGTAGCGCAGCAGGTCGCCAGGCGCATGATCGCGCGATCGCGCCAGCAGCGGGACTTCCGCGGCCGGATCGTCAATATCGCGTCGGTCGCCGGGCTGAAGGTCGTGCCGCAGATCGGCTTGTACTGCATGAGCAAGTCCGCGGTGATCCAGATGACGCGCGCGCAGGCGCTCGAATGGGGCCGCTACGGCATCAACGTGAACGCGATCTGTCCCGGCTACATTCGCACCGAGATCAACGATGCGCACTGGGAAACCGAGGCCGGCCAGAAGCTGATCCAGATGCTGCCGCGCCGTCGGGTCGGCGCGCCCGGGGATCTCGATTCGGTGCTGCTGATGCTCGTGGCCGACGAGTCGCAGTTCATCAACGGCGCGGTGATCTCCGCCGACGACGGGCTGTCGGTGACGTGACGGCTCCCGCGCCGGAACCTTGATCCGCGGCAAAATCGACCCCGGCCTGCGCCGGGGCGACGATGCGCAAACGACGATGAAAGAGTTCAGCTGCGAAATCCCGCTGCGCTGGGGCGACATGGACGCAACGCCGCAGGCGTTCCACATGGGGCGCGCTGCGCCATCGCGTCCGTCACGGCGATCGACGACATGAAAGAGTTCGCCTGCGAAATACCGCTGCGCTGGGGCGACATGGACGCCATGGCGCATTTGAACAACGTCCAGTACTTCCGCCTGATGGAAGAGGCGCGGATCCGCTGGTTCGCCCAGCTCGGCTTCCCGACGCTGCCGAGCGGCGAAGCGCCGATCCTGGCGCATGCCGCGTGCGATTTCGTCAAGGCCATGACCTATCCAGGCACTGCGGTCGTCAAGCAGATCGTCACGCGCGTCGGGCGCTCGAGCGTGGAGATGTCGATCGTCATCGAACGCACCGACGAGCCCGGCGTGGCCTATGCGACCGGCCGCACCGTCATCGTCTGGTACGACTACCGGACGGGTAGATCGGCGCCCTGGCCCGAGCACGTGCGCGCCGCGCTGGCCTGATCCGCGCGCCTTAGAATCACGGCGGATCTCCCGGGACACGTCGTCATCGTCACGCGTCCACAACGCATCGCAGATTCTCTTGGAGGTGTGAGTGAACAAGATCTACCCCTCGGCCGCGGCCGCGCTGGCGGACGTGGTCAAGGACGGCCAGACCATCGCCGTCGGCGGCTTCGGGCTGTGCGGCATCCCCGAGGCGCTGATCGAGGCATTGCGCGATTCGGGCGTTCGAAACCTCACTTGCGTGAGCAACAACGCGGGTGTCGACGGCTTCGGCCTCGGACTGCTGCTGGCCACGCGCCAGATCCGCAAGATGATCTCGTCGTACGTCGGCGAGAACAAGGAGTTCGAGCGGCAGTACCTGGCGGGCGAGCTGGAACTCGAGTTCACGCCGCAAGGAACGCTCGCCGAGCGGATGCGCGCCGGCGGCGCGGGGATTCCGGCATTCTTCACGCGCACCGGCGTGGGCACGATCGTCGCCGAAGGCAAGCCCACGATGGTGTTCGACGGCGTCTGGGGCGGCAAGGAGTACGTGATGGAGCGCTCGATCCGCGCCGACGTTGCGCTGGTCAAGGCGTGGAAGGCCGACAAGCAGGGCAACCTCGTCTATCGCAAGACGGCGCGCAACTTCAACCCGGTCGTCGCGATGTGCGGCAAGGTGACGATCGCCGAGGTCGAGCAGATCGTGGACAACGGCGAGATCGATCCGGATCACGTCCACACGCCCGGTATCTTCGTCAACCGGCTCGTGCTGAACCCGAATCCGCAGAAGCGGATCGAGAACCGCACCGTCCGTCCGAAGTGAATTGGAGACACTGACATGCCTTGGACCAGGGAACAGATGGCCGCGCGCGCGGCGCAGGAGCTGCGCGACGGCTTCTATGTGAACCTCGGTATCGGACTGCCGACGCTGGTGGCGAACTACATTCCGCCCGGCATCGACGTGATGCTGCAGTCGGAAAACGGACTGCTCGGCATCGGCCCGTTCCCGACCGAGGAAGAGATCGACCCGGATCTCATCAACGCCGGCAAGCAGCTCGTCACCGCGCTGCCGGGATCGAGCTATTTCTCGAGCGCGGATTCGTTCGCGATGATCCGCGGCGGCCACGTGAACCTCGCGATCCTCGGCGCGATGCAGGTCAGCGAAAAGGGCGACCTCGCCAACTGGATGATCCCCGGCAAGCTGGTCAAGGGCATGGGCGGCGCGATGGACCTGGTCTCGGGCGTGGAGCGCGTGATCGTGCTGATGGAGCACTGCGCGAAGAACGGCGAGCACAAGATCCTGCAGCAGTGCACGCTGCCGCTCACCGGAAAGGGCGTGGTCGACCGCGTCATCACCGACCTCGGCGTGTTCGACGTGACGCCCGGCGGACTGACTGCGGTCGAACTGGCGCCGGGGGTGACACCGGATGAGGTGCGCGTGAAAACCGGCTGCCACGTGCACATGTCGCATCTGGCTGCCACCGCCTGAACGCGCTTGCCGCGTCGCGCATCGTGCTGCGCGCGAACGCGAAATCCCCCCGTCTGCTTCGCGGCAGGCCCGCGCTGCCGCGGGCGTCCGCGCGTACCGCCTCGGACAAAGGGTCGCGAGCGATGTTCGGACCCTCGCCGGCGGCGCCTGTGCCCGCCAAGCGATGAGCATCCCAAACCACTTCGGCGAGCACGAGCACGGCGACAGCGCGTACACGCACCAGTCGCGGCCGCAAGGCGCACAGCCGCTCGCGATCGCGGTCGCGCTGACGCTGGGCTACGCGTTCATCGAAGTGATCGGCGGGCTGTGGTCGGGTTCGCTCGCGCTGCTTGCCGACGCCGGGCACATGGTGACGGACTCGGCCGCGCTGCTGTTCGCGCTCGCCGCGAACATCATCGCGCGCCGGCCGGTGTCGGACCGTCACTCCTTCGGGCTGGCGCGGGTCGAGGTGATCGCCGCGTTCGTCAACGCGCTCGCGATGCTGGGCGTGGTCGCCTGGATCTTCTACGAGGCGATCGATCGGCTGCGCAGCCCCGTACCGGTCGAGGGGTTCGGCGTGTTCACGATCGCCGGCGTCGGTCTGCTGATCAACGTCGCGGTGGCGTGGACGCTGTCGCGGGATCGGGACAACGTCAACACACGAGCGGCGTTCATCCACGTGCTCGGCGATCTGCTGGGATCGGTCGCGGCGATCGCCGCCGGTCTGATCATCTACTTCGGCGG
Organism: Burkholderiaceae bacterium; assembly: GCA_046291795.1. GTDB lineage: Bacteria > Pseudomonadota > Gammaproteobacteria > Burkholderiales > Burkholderiaceae_F > DSNY01. Next base: position 5,293 of record JBKBSH010000003.1, read on the forward strand.
ACCGCTGGTCGCCGACCCGCTGCTGTCGATGTTCGTCGCCGCGCTGATCCTGCGCTCGACCTTCGGGGTTCTGCGCGAGACGACCCTCGTGCTGCTCGACAGCGTGCCGCAGGGGGTCGACTATGACAAGGTCGGGCGGTCGCTCGCACAGATTCCGGGTGTGCTGTCGGTCCACGATCTGCACGTGTGGTCGATGGTGCCGGGCCGCAGCGCGCTTTCGGCGCACGTGCTGGTCGACGACATCGAGCGCTGGCCGGTCGTGCTGCACCAGGCGCGCTTGATCCTGCGCCGCGACTTCAAGATCGACCACATCACCTTGCAACCGGAGTGGTTGCGCAAAGACGTGCCCGACACGGCGATCCCGCTCAAGCGATCATCCTGACCAGCCACAGCGCGCCCATCATCAATGGCTGATGGGCGAGGTAGACGGTCAGGCTCCAGACGCCGAGAAAGGCGAGCCAGCGCGGCGGCGATTCGTTCAGCGCGCGCAGCGCCGGCGCGAGCGAGAACCCGCGCCGCTGCCACACGGCGCCAAGCGCCACACCGATCAGCACCACGCCGATCCACGGGAACAGCGGCACGTAGTCCTCGGTGCGCGGCTTGACCGTCACGAACCCGACGACGTTCAGCGGCGTCGGGTTGAACGCAGCGTCCTTGAAGAGCAGCCCGACCGCGATCGCCGCGGCGCCCAGTGCGAAATTCCAGGCGCCGAGCGCGACGAGCGGGCGCGCCAGCACGAGCGCGACGGCGACGAAATGCAGGATGCCGAACCACACGTAGCGCGGTCCGAACACCAGCCACGTGCCCGCGGACACCAGCGCCGCGGCAGCCGCGATCTGCGACCAGCGCGACCAGAAGTCGCGCCATGCCGGCTTGTACGCGGTGCGCAGCACCAGACTGACGCCGACCAGCAGCAGGAACTGCGTGACGATCGCCGTGCGCCAGCCCACCCAGGGCTGATCGCGCGTCATCGCGAGCTTCACCCAGCCGAAGTAGTTCAGGTCGTAGATGAAGTGATAGACGATCATCTGCGCGACCGCGAAGCCGCGCAGCGCGTCGATCAGCGCGAGGCGAGGCGGCTTGCGAGACGACATCGGAAGCGGTATCGGGTCGGCGGGCAGATGCTACCCGTGCGTGGACCCGGGCGACGCCGAACATGGACGCGTCGGGCGGCGCGGCGTATGCCGACCGTCCGATGCCGATACAACCCGCGGCGATCGGCCGTCGAACGGCACAGGCCCGAGCATATCTGACGCAATGAACCGGACGGACTCGGCTCATGGCCGCTGCCAGTGCGGCGCGCTGCGGTTCCCGGTGCGTTTCCCAACCAAGCGGGTCGCGCAGTGTCACTGCACGAGGTGCCGCCGCGCAACGCGTCCGCCGGCCGGTGATGGAAGACCGCTGCTCGCCGAAACGCGCGCGACGTCAGAGCGCGGAGCGCAGCAGCGCGGCCAGTTTGTCCAGGCGAGTGGCCCATTCTCCACGCCAGAGCAGCATCGCGGCGCCGGCCGCGGACGCAGCCGCGACGACGAGCGGTCGCCGCCAGCGCTGCCACGTGCGGCGCGCTGCGCTCGGCCGCTCGCGCTCGGCCGCCGCTTCCTGCAGTTGCACCTGCATGCGCAGCGCGTCGAGGGGTATGCGCATCGTCAGATTCAGCGCGGAGACGACGAGCTGCTGCGGAAGCCGGCCGCGGACCTCCTTGGCGAGCCCGAACGCGACCAGCCGCGCGGCGTTGCGCGGAGCGCGACTCGCATCGACGCCCGGGTCGGCAGCGAGAATCTCCCTCAGCGTACGTGTGCCGTTGAACGCAGCGAGCAGGCGGCGCTGCGGCCCGCTCAGGTTCAGTTGCGGCCTTTCGAGTTCGGCCTGGCCGCGCCGCGTGCGTTCGAGTGCGACGTCGAGCGGATCGGCGGCCGGCGCACTGGAGGCGCCGAGCGCGTTGGGATCGACGGACATGGCCGGCATGGGTTACGGGCGAAAACGGATGGATGATGCGCGGATCCTAGCGGCCGCGCCATAAGATGCCGAGAGGCCGAACGGATGAGGAGTTTTTTTCGGTGGTGTGTCGGAACCTGCCTTACAGGCTCGGCAAAGGTCGCCGCCGGGGCCGATGCGGCTCAACGGCTGCGGTGCGCGTCATGTGAAGTCGCCGCACAGCGCTCATCCGCGCTGCGCGGTGCGTTGGGTTCGCTCGCAACGGCTGTGCTGCTGTCCGCCGCCGGTGCGTCGTCCGCCTTCGACCTGCAGGGCCATCGGGGTGCGCGCGGGCTCGCGCCGGAGAACACCCTGGCGGGCTTTCGCGCTGCGCTGGCGATCGGCGTCACGACGATCGAGACCGATCTGGCGCTGACGAAGGACGGCGTGCTCGTGCTCGCGCATGATCCGCGGTTGAACGCGGCGCTTGCGCGCGACGCCGGCGGCCGGTGGCTCGCGGCGCACGGGCCTGCGATCCGCGCTTTGACGTTCGAAGAGCTGCAACGCTACGACGTCGGACGGATCGATCCCGAGCACCGCTACGCGCGCCAATGGCCGCACCAGCGCAGCGCCGACGGCGAACGCATCCCGACGCTCGCGCAACTGATCGAACTGGTGAAGGCGAGCGGCGCGCCGGTGCGGCTGAACGTCGAGACCAAGGTTGCACCGAACGACCCGGACACGCCCGAGCCGGCGCTGTTCGCGCGGACGGTCGTCGAGTCGTTGCGCCGCTTCGGCATGGCCGAACGGACGACGATCCAGTCGTTCGACTGGCGCACGCTGCTCGAGGTCAGGCGCATCGCACCGGAGATCGCCACGGCGTGCCTGACGATCGAGGCCGAGACGCTCGACACGGTGCGCCCGGACGCGAGCGGAGCGTCGCCGTGGCACGCGGGGCTGAAGCGCGCCGACCACGGCGATTCGCTGCCACGCCTCGTCAAGGCGGCAGGCTGCGGGACATGGTCGATGTTCTGGCGCAACCTCACGCCGGCGCTCGCCGCCGAGGCGAAGGCACTCGGACTGAAGCTGCTGCCGTGGACGGTGAACGAACCGGCCGCGATGGCACGATTGATCGACCTGGGTGTGGACGGAATCATCACCGACTACCCCGACCGCCTGCGCGCCGTGATGGCCGAACGGGGCATGGCGCTGCCCGAACCGGCGACCGCGGCGTCTGCGTCGCGTCGCTGAAGCCAGGCTCGTCGCTGCGGCGCGTTGCGTATACTGCGCATTTACCGGTAACGCACGCGTTGCGATCGCGCAGCGCGGCACCCCACGAACATGACGAAATACGTCTTCGTTACCGGTGGCGTCGTGTCCTCCCTCGGCAAGGGCATCGCCGCCGCCTCGCTCGCTGCGATCCTCGAATCGCGCGGCCTGAAAGTCACCCTGATCAAACTCGATCCCTACATCAACGTCGATCCGGGGACGATGTCGCCGTTCCAGCACGGCGAGGTGTTCGTCACCGAGGACGGCGCGGAAACGGACCTCGACCTCGGCCATTACGAGCGCTTCATCTCCGCGAAGATGAAGCGCGTGAACAACTTCACGACCGGTCAGATCTACGAGTCGGTGATCAAGAAGGAGCGGCGCGGCGACTACCTCGGCAAGACGGTGCAGGTGATCCCGCACATCACCAACGAGATCCAGGAATTCATCGAGCGCGGCGCCAAGGCGGCGTGGGACGGCAAGACCGACGTCGCGATCGTCGAGATCGGCGGCACCGTCGGCGACATCGAGTCGCTGCCTTTCGTCGAGGCGGCGCGCCAGATGAGCCTGCGGCTCGGGCGCGGGTCGTGCTGCTTCGTGCACCTGACCCTGGTGCCCTTCATCCCGTCGGCCGGCGAACTGAAGACCAAGCCGACCCAGCACAGCGTGCAGAAGCTGCGCGAGATCGGCATCTCGCCGGACGTGCTGCTGTGCCGCGCCGACCGCCCGATCCCGGAGGAGGAGCGCGCGAAGATCTCGCTGTTCTCGAACGTGCCGCTGAACGCGGTGATCTCGGTCTGGGACGTCGACTCGATCTACAAGGTGCCGTCGATGCTGCACAAGCAGGGGCTCGACGAGATCGTCTGCTTCGCGCTCGGCATCGTGTCGCGGCCGGCCGACCTGTCGGCCTGGGACAAGCTCGTCTACGCGCTCGAGCATCCGGAGCACGAGGTCCGCATCGGCATGGTCGGCAAGTACGTCGACCTTTCGGACTCGTACAAGTCGCTGAACGAGGCGCTGACGCACGCGGGCATCCATACCCGCACGCGCGTGACGATCGAGTACGTCGACTCGGAACAGATCGAACGCGAGGGCACGGCCGTGCTGAAGAACCTCGATGCGATCCTCGTGCCGGGCGGGTTCGGCAAGCGCGGTACCGAGGGCAAGATCCGCGCGATCCAGTTTGCGCGCGAGAACAAGGTGCCGTACCTGGGCATCTGCCTCGGAATGCAGCTCGCGACGATCGAGTTCGCGCGCAACGTGTGCGGACTGGCGGGCGCGAACTCGACCGAGTTCGACCCGGACACGCCGCACCCGGTGGTCGCGCTGATCACCGAGTGGATGGATCGCACCGGACGCATCGAGCGGCGCAGCGGCCAGTCGGACCTGGGCGGAACGATGCGGCTCGGCGCACAGCGCGTGCCGGTCGAGCCCGGAACGCTCGCCTGGCGGATCTACGGTCCTGAAGTCAACGAGCGGCACCGACACCGCTACGAGGTGAACAACGTCTACGTTCCGCAGCTCGAAGCGAAGGGCCTGAAGATCTCCGCGCGCACGCCGAGCGAGAACCTGCCCGAGATGATGGAGCTGCCCGGTCACCCGTTCTTCTTCGGCGTGCAGTTCCACCCGGAGTTCACGTCCACACCGCGCACCGGCCATCCGCTGTTCAAGGCGTACGTCGAGGCGGCGCTCGCGCACCGGCAGGCGGCGAGCGGCGCGGCGCTGCAGAAGGTCGCGTGATGAGGCTGTGCGGCTTCGAAGTCGGGCTCGACCGGCCGCTGTTCCTGATCGCCGGGCCCTGCGTCGTCGAAAGCGAGGCGCTCGCGCTCGACACCGCCGGCCGGCTCAAGGAGATCACGGCGTCGCTCGGGATCCCCTTCATCTACAAGTCGAGCTACGACAAGGCCAACCGCAGCTCGGGCAGGAGCTTTCGCGGGCTCGGCATCGACGAGGGCTTGCGCATCCTGGCCGAGGTCAGGACGAAGATCGGCGTTCCGGTGCTGACCGACGTGCACGACGAAGACGAAGTACCGATCGCCGCGCAGGTCGTCGACGTGATCCAGACGCCCGCGTTCCTGTGCCGCCAGACCGACTTCATCCGCGCGTGCGCCGTCAGCGGCAAGCCGGTCAACATCAAGAAGGGCCAGTTCCTCGCGCCGCACGACATGAAAAACGTGATCGACAAGGCGCGCGAGGCGGCGCGCGAAGCGGGGCTGTCCGAAGACCGTTTCCTCGCCTGCGAACGGGGTGCCAGCTTCGGCTACAACAACCTCGTGTCCGACATGCGTTCGCTCGCGATCATGCGCGGGACGGGCTGCCCGGTCGTCTTCGACGCCACGCATTCGGTGCAACTGCCGGGCGGGCAGGGTACGTCGAGCGGCGGCGAGCGCGAATTCGTTCCGGTGCTCGCGCGCGCCGCGGTCGCCGTCGGCATCGCCGGGATCTTCATGGAAACGCACCCCGACCCGAGCAACGCCAAGTCGGACGGCCCGAATGCCGTGCCGCTGAGCCGGATGAAGGAGCTGCTCGAAACGCTGGTCGAACTCGACCGCGTGACGAAGAAGCATGGCTTCCTCGAGCAGCGCTTCGAGTAGCGCGGCGTCAGAGACTGCCGAATCGCCGATGCCCGCCTACATCATCGCCGACGTCGAGGTCACCGATCCGGCGCGGTACGAGGAATACAAGAAGCTTTCGACCGCGGCGCTGCGCGCGCACGGCGCCGAGGTGCTGGTGCGCGGCGGCCGTACCGAGCCGCTCGAAGGCCGCGAGCCGCACCGCGTGGTCGTTCTGAAGTTCCCGTCGATCGAGGCGGCGCGCGAGTTCTACGATTCGCCCGAATACGCACGCGCACGCGCCGCGCGCGCGAACGCGGCGATCATGAATATGTTCATCGTCGAAGGGTTGGCTTAGCCAAACAGCAAATGAGTGCCATCGTTGACATCATCGGCCGCGAGATCCTCGATTCGCGCGGCAACCCCACCGTCGAATGCGACGTCCTGCTCGAATCCGGCGTGATGGGACGCGCGGCGGTCCCGTCCGGCGCCTCCACCGGCTCGCGCGAGGCGATCGAACTGCGCGACGGCGACAAGGGACGCTACGGCGGCCGCGGCGTGCTCAAGGCCGTCGAGAACATCAACACCGAGATCTCCGAAGCGGTGATGGGGCTCGAGGCGAACGAGCAGGCCTTCCTCGACCGCACGCTGATCGATCTGGACGGCACCGAGAACAAGTCGCGGCTCGGCGCCAACGCGACGCTCGCCGTGTCGATGGCGGTGGCGAAGGCGGCGGCCGAAGAGGCGGGGCTGCCGCTTTACCGCTACTTCGGCGGCAGCCAGGCCATGCAGATGCCGGTGCCGATGATGAACGTGATCAACGGCGGCGCGCACGCCAACAACAATCTCGATCTGCAGGAGTTCATGATCGTTCCGGTCGGCGCGACGAGCTTCGCCGAGGCGCTGCGCTACGGCGCGGAAGTCTTTCACGCGCTGAAGAAGCTGATCCACGACCGCGGCATGAGCACCGCGGTGGGCGACGAGGGCGGCTTCGCGCCGAACGTGAAAAACCACGAGGCGGCGATCCAGCTCGTTCTGGAGGCGATCGACAAGGCCGGGTACGAGGCGGGCAGCCAGATCGCGCTCGCGCTCGACTGCGCCGCGAGCGAGTTTCATCGCGACGGCAAGTACCGTCTCGAAGCCGAGAAGCTCGCGCTCGACGCGAAGGGATTCACCGACCTGCTGGCGACCTGGTGCGACAAGTACCCGATCGTGTCGGTCGAGGACGGCATGGCCGAAGACGACTGGGACGGCTGGGAGCATCTGACCAGGACGCTCGGCGCGCGCGTGCAGCTGGTCGGCGACGACCTGTTCGTGACCAACACGCGAATCCTGCGCGAAGGGATCCGGCGCGGCGTGGCCAACTCGATCCTGATCAAGATCAACCAGATCGGCACGCTGACCGAAACCTTCGCCGCGATCGAAATGGCCAAGCGCGCCGGCTACACGGCCGTCGTCAGCCACCGCTCGGGCGAAACCGAGGACGCGACGATCGCCGACATCGCCGTCGGCACCAACGCGCTGCAGATCAAGACCGGATCGCTGTCCCGCTCCGACCGCATCGCCAAGTACAACCAGCTTCTGCGCATCGAAGAGGATCTCGGCGACGTCGCCAGTTATCCCGGGCGCGGGGCGTTCTACAACCTGAGGTAGCCGCGCCCGCGATGCGCGCGCTGACGATCGTCCTCGGCATGCTGCTGCTGGCGATCCAGTGGCCGCTGTGGTTCGGCAAGGGCGGGTGGCTGCGCGTGTGGGAGCTGCAGCGCGTCCTCGAGGCCCAGCGGCAGGCCAACGGCGCACTCGCCGCACACAACGCCGCGCTGGCTGCCGAAGTGCGCAGCCTGCGAGAGGGCCGCGACGCGATCGAGGAACGCGCGCGCCAGCAGCTGAACATGATCCGCGGCGACGAGGTGTTCTTCCAGTTCGTTGCGCCGCCGCAGCCGGCCGCGACGGAAAACAAGTAACCCGCATGAATCTTTACGCAAAACTCGTCGCGCGCGAACGCGAAGGCAAGCCGCTGAAAGTCGGCCTGATCGGCGCCGGCAAGTTCGGCTCGATGTATCTGTCGCAGGCGCGGCGCACGCCGGGCATGCGTCTGACGACGGTTGCCGATCTGGACGTCGGCCGCGCGCGTGAAGCGCTGCGGCGCGTCGGCTGGACCGACTCGGAACTCGCGGCGGTGAAGTTCACCGACGACGCCCGCGGTCTGATCGGCTCCGGCGACGTGCAGATCGTCATCGACGCCACCGGCTCGCCCGCGGCGGGTGTGGCGCACGTGCTCGCGTGCTGCGAGCGCGGAAAGCACATCGTGATGGTGAACGTGGAGGCCGACGCGCTCGCCGGTCCGCTGCTCGCGCGCCGCGCGCGCGAAGCGGGCATCGTCTATTCGCTCGCCTACGGCGACCAGCCGGCGCTGATCTGCGAGCTGGTGGACTGGGCGCGCGCCAGCGGATTCGAGGTCGTCGCTGCAGGAAAGGGAACGAAATATCTGCCCGAGTACCACGCGTCCACGCCGGACACCGTGTGGAACCACTACGGGCTCGCGCCCGAAGACGCGCGCGCCGGCGGCCTGAACGCGCGGATGTTCAACTCGTTTCTCGACGGCACCAAGAGCGCGATCGAGATGGCGGCCGTGTCGAACGCGACCGGACTGACCGCGCCCGACGGACTTTCGTTTCCTCCATGCGGAGTCGACGATCTGCCGAGGGTGCTGCGGCCGAGGGCCGACGGCGGCGTGCTCGAGCATCGCGGCCAGGTCGAAGTGGTCTCCAGCCTCCAACGCGACGGCCGGCCGGTGTCGCGCGATCTGCGCTGGGGCGTGTACGTGACCTTCGCAGCCGGCAGCGACTACGTGCAACGGTGCTTCAAGGAGTACGGGCTGGTCACCGATCCGAGCGGCCGGTACACGGCGATGTACAAGCCGTATCACCTGATCGGGCTCGAGCTGGGCGTCAGCGTGGCGAGCGTGGGCCTGCGCGGCGAGCCGACCGGCGCGCCGGTCGCTTTCAACGCCGACGTCGTGGCCACCCCCAAGCGCGATCTGCGCGCGGGCGAAGTGCTCGACGGCGAGGGCGGCTATACGGTGTACGGTCGGCTGATGCCGGCGGCAGGGTCGCTTCGCATCGGCGGCCTGCCGCTCGGGCTCGCGCACGGGGTGCGTCTGAAGAACGCAATCGCGTCCGGCGCCGCGGTGCGCTGGTGCGACGTCGAGATCGACGAAAGCGATCCCGCGGTGCGGGTCAGGCGCGAGATGGAACGGTCGCTCGCGTCCTGAAGAACGTCCGCCGGCGGCTTACGGCCAGACGCCTCCGTAGCCGAAGCCGAGCGACCAGCGCGGGCGCCAGCCCCAGTGCGGTCCGTACCCGTGGCGGCCGTAAGGCCAGACGCGGCCGTAGTGCAGGTCGAAGTAATACTGC
>JBKBSH010000003.1:14543-24965 GCA_046291795.1 Burkholderiaceae bacterium
GGTTGGCGCTGCGCCACGCTTCGATCTGCTCTTCGCGTGCGCGCGCAGCGTTCTGCTCGGCCAGGATCTGCGCGTTCAGTTGCGCGAGTCTCCGGGCCTCGTCCTGCGTCAACGTCGGTGCGGCCGCCGCTTCGGGCGAAGGCAGTCGCTCGATCCGGCTTCCATCGGGCAAAGGCGCCGTTGCGCAGCCGGCGAGAAGTCCGGCGATCAGCATCGCGAGCGGATTGCGAAACATGCGTCCTCCTGTCTGCCGGGACGTCAGTGCAGCGAGTCCCGCACGCCGGTTTCGGTCGATCCGGTCGAGAACAGCTGCTCGACGTCGACCGGGTCGAACTCGTGGTGCGCGTTGCAGAAGTCGCAGGTCACCGTCACGGAGCCGAGTTCGGCGATGATCGAGTCGACCTCTTCGCGTCCCAGCGAAACGAGCATACGCCCGATGCGTTCGCGCGAGCACGTGCATCGGAACCGCGGCGTGAGAGCGGCGACCGCGTCGAGCCGTTCCTGCCAGTACAGGCGGCGAACGAGCTCGTCGGGGCCGATCGAAAGCAGCTCGCCTGCGTCGATCGTGCTCGCGAGCGTGACGGCGCGCTGCCAGGTCTCGCCATGCTCGTCGGCCCCTGCGCGTCCGCCGTCGCGAGGCAGCCGCTGCAGCAGCAGCCCGGCCGCGCCGGCGCCGTCGGCGGCGAGCCAAAGGCGCGTGTCGAGCTGCTCGGAACGCCGCATGTAGCTCTCGAGCGCTTGCGCGATCGAGGCGCCTTCCAGCGGCACGATGCCTTGGTAGGGCTGCTGGCCCGGCTTCGGATCGCGCGGATCGAGCGTGATCGCGCAGCGTCCTTGCCCGTTCGCGTTGACGAGTTCGCGCAAACCGGCGTCGGCGGGGACGTGCGCGCCGGCGCGCAGCTTGGCGGTCGCGCGCAGTGCCAGGTCGGGCTGGCATTCGACGACGAGCAGCTTGACCGGCCCGTCGCCGTGGATCTGAATGATCAGCGCGCCGTTGAACTTGATCGTCGTCGAAAGCAGCGCCGCGGCGGCGGTCATTTCGCCGAGCAGCCGCGCGACCGGCGCCGGGTAGTCGTGCAGCGCGGTCATCCGCTGCCACGCCTCGCGCAACTGCACGGCCTCGGCGCGAACGGGCGCGCCGTGGAACAGGAACTTCAGCAGCGCGTCGCTCATCAGCGGCCTTCGCGAGCGGCCGACGCCTGCACGCGCGCGAGCTCCGCGGCGTAGTCGCAGTACGTTCCGATCGTGTCCGCGATCATCGCGCGCTTGCGCTCGTCGAGCGGACCGAGCGCGCGCGCGGGCTGGCCGCCCCAAAGCTTGCCGCTCGCCAGCACCTGGCCGGGTCGGGTCGTCGTGCCGGCCGCGACGAACACGTCGCTTTCGACGCGCGTGCCTGCGGCGATCACGCTGCCGATGCCGATCAGGCAGCGGTCGCCGATCGTGCAGTCGGCCATCCGAACGTTGTGCCCGATGGTCGTGTCGCGTCCGATCGCGATCCGTCCGCCGGGGCCGCAACACAGTGACGAGTTGTCCTGCACGTTGCTTCGTGCGCCGATCGCGATCTGCCCGCCGTCGGCGTCGAGTTCGCACCCGTACCAGAGGCTGACCTGCGGGCCGGCGTCGATGTCGCCGCGCAGCGCGGCGGTGTTGGCGACGAAGACGCTGGCGTCCACCGGCTCGCGCAGGTCGGACTTCGGATGCGGCGCGGTGGCGACCGCCGCGTTGCGCGCGCGCAAAGCATCCCGCCGCCGTGCGAGCTCTCCGTCTGCGAGCGGCCGTACGGGCTTTGCGGGGCGGCCCGCGTAGACGTAACCGCCGGGCAGCCGCGAACGCGGGAAAACCACCGCGTCGGCCGCGAGCACGACGCCCGGTTCCAGCACCGAACCGTCGAGGATGACCGCGCGCTCCTCGATCACGCAACCGTCGCCGACCTCGCACGCGTGCACGACCGCATACTCACCGATCGTGACCGCATCGCCGAGCAGGGTCGGATACGCGTCGTGTGCGATGTGGACGGTGGCGCGGCGGCCGAGGTGAAGACCGTCGCCCGCGCGCACGTCGTGCCCATCGGCGCGAATCACGGCACCGGGTCCGATCGAGGCGTCGGCGCCGAGCACGACGCGGCCCACGATCGCCGCACCCGCGCCGAAGTGCAGCGGCGGCCGAGTCAATCGGGGATGCGCGCCGCGATAGGCGAGCAGGTTCAGTCGATCGGGTGACATCGCGCGCAGTGGCGGTGGAGGGTACTCGCCGCGGTCGGAAGCGGCACCGGCGCAAGGTTAGCGCAGCCCGCCTGCGGAGTCGTGAAGCAATCGTCGCGAGCACCCGTGATCGCGCCGAGCACCGCGAGCGCAGGAGCGGGGCGCGCAGCGGCCTGTCCACCGCGTTCCGGCAAACGCCCGTCAAGCAGGGCCGGCACACGATCATCGCTGCGATCCGCGACGGCGCGTCGAGCCGCGTGCGGGCCCGACGCGCGACGACATCCCCGCACGCCAGGACCTTTCGCACCGGTTCGCGATGCGGCGCGCGTCGCGGCGTAAGCGCGCGCGCCTAGAATTTGCGCTTTGGTCTCACACAAGAACCAGTTGAAGCACGAACTGCGCTGCGCCGCACTCGAAGCGCTGCTCGTCGTCGACCCGTCCGCAAAGCTCGCGACCGTCGAGTCGCTCGCGCGCGCCGCGCCGCAACCCGATGCCTCGCTCGATCTCGCCGAGCCGCCGGGCGTTCCCGGTCGTCCGGACCGGCCCGAACTCGTCGCGCCGGGAGCGGTCGCGCGGCGCGGCATCGGTACCGCCACGGGCCGTGCGGCACTGCTGCACGCGCTGGCGCACATCGAGTTCAACGCGATCAATCTGGCGCTCGACGCGATCTGGCGTTTCCGTGCGATGCCGCGCGCGTACTACTTCGACTGGCTGCGCGTCGCGGCCGAGGAGGCGCTGCACTTCCGTCTGCTTACCGAACGGCTCGCCACTCTGGACAGGGCGTACGGCGACTTTCCTGCGCATGACGGCCTGTGGGAAATGGCTCGCAAGACGGCGGGCGATGTCCTGGCGCGGATGGCCTTGGTGCCCCGCACACTGGAGGCGCGCGGGCTCGACGCGTCGCCGCAGGTCCGCGCGAAGTTCGCCGCAGCGGGCGATGCATCGTCGGCGGCGATCGTCGACGTCATCCTGCGCGACGAGATCGGCCACGTCGCGATCGGCAATCGCTGGTTCGCCTGGCTGTGCGCCGAGCGTGGCCTTGCGGTCGCGCCGACCTACGAGCGCCTGTGCCGCGAGCACGCGGCGCCGAGTCTGCGCGGCCCGTTGAATCTGGCTGCGCGCCGGGCGGCCGGATTCGGCGAGGAAGAACTCGCCGCAATGGCCGAGGTCCGGCCGGAGTCCTAGCGCACCTTTGGTATCCGCCCTCGTCCGCCCGCGTGCATCATCCAAAAAGAAGGCATGGAGGTGGGTATGCCGGGTTTGACGGGCGCGGTGCGCGATCGGTTGCGCACGATGCTGAACATCCGCAGACGGCGGTCGCTGCCCCGCAGGGGTCCGAAGCCCGGTGTCGGCGCCAAGATCTTCAAGGACGACGTGCGCATGACCGTTCAGGCCGGCATGAGCCACGAACTGTGGCGCTGGCTCCAGGAACAGGGCTGGCGCGAGATCATGTTCCGGCCCGACCGTCGCCGCTATCGCGACGTGCCGACGGCGTGGGTCACGCGCCTGATCGACGCTTCCCCCGAAGAGCGCGCCGGCGTTCTCGACGCCGCGGTCGCGCGCGCGGTGAACCGCGCGGGTACGCGATCGGGCGCTGACGACGCGTCGATCCCGCTCGAGTCTGAACCGGAGTAGCCGATCCGCTCGCGGCGGCTTCGTGCGGACTGCGCTTCATCCGTTCGTCGTGATCGAAGCGCGATCCCGGTTTGCGGGATCGTTTCCCTGCGAAGTGCTGGGTAGATTGCTTTCCTGAGTCAACGAGGAGAGCGAATGAACTGGGCCCAGCTTCTGACACGTCCCGTCGCCGGATTTCTGTCGGGGCGCAAGCAGGAGGTCCGTCGGCGCCACGCGCGCAAGCCGCAGATCGGCGCGACGATCTGCTGCGCCAACCTTCGCATGACCGTTCAGGCCGGGCTGAGCAGAGAACTCTGGGCCTGGCTCGTCGCGCAGGGTTGGCGCGAGATCATGCCGAACGAGAATCGTTACAGGTTCCGTGCGCTGCCCTCGAACATCGTGACGCAGCTTTTCGACGCGCAGCCCGATCGCTGGGAGCGGCTGCTCGCCGCGGCGATCAGGCAGGCCGTGCAGGATACAAATCCGCCGACCGCGCCGGCCCGCGTCGCCGAAGCGGCGGCGTTGCGCGACTGATCCGACGCGTTCGCGCTGAATCGGTGCGTCGGGCCGCGCTACCGGCTCGGCGCCGCCGATTGCGCAGCGCGCTGCTGCTCCAGCTCGCGCAGCACGCGCCGCTGCACCTTGCCGGTGGTCGTCATCGGAAGCTGATCGATGAACTCGATCTCCTTCGGGTACTCGTACGGCGCGAGCTTGCCGCGCACGTGCGCCTGCAACTCGGCGATCAGGCGCTCGTCGCTGCGGCCGCGATAGGCGTCGGCCAGCACGACGAAGGCCTTGACCACCGCGCCGCGCTCCGCGTCGGGCTTCGGCACGACGGCCGCATTGGCCACGGCCGGATGCTTGACCAGGCAGTTCTCGATTTCGCTCGGACCGATGCGATAGCCGGCGGCCTTGAACATGTCGTCGGCGCGGCCCTGGTACCAGAGGTAGCCCTCGGCGTCGCGCGTTGCGAGATCGCCGGTGCGGCACCACGAGTCCAGCGGATCGCCGGTGAACTTCCTGCGCGTCGCCTCGGGGTTGCGCCAGTACTCGAGGAAGAAGACCGGGTCGAGATCGCCGTGGATGTCGCGCCGATGGATCGCGACCTCGCCGACTTGGCCGTCACCGACCTCGTTGCCTTCGTCGTCGATGACTGCGACGCGGTGGCCGGGGTAGGGGCGGCCCATCGCGCCGGGCTTGGCCGGCCAGCGCTCGTGCGAATTGCCGACGATGTAGTTGACCTCGGTCTGCCCGAACATCTCGTTGACCGTGATGCCAAGTTTTTCGCGCGCCCAGTCGAAAACGGCCGTGCCGACGGCCTCGCCCGCGCTCATGATCGAGCGCAGGCGCAGCTTGCCGCGCGGATCGGCCCACGCTTCCGAGCGCATCATCATCTTGAGCGCGGTCGGAAACAGGAACGCGTTGGTCACGCCGTAACGCTGCATCAGTTCGAACGCCTTGTCCGGCGCGAAGCGCCCCTTGTAGCCGACGATCGGAAAGCCGAAATACAGCGTCGGCAGCAGCGCGTCCATCAATCCGCCCGTCCACGCCCAGTCCGCGGGCGACCAGAACACGTCGCCGGGTCGCGGGAACCAGTCCTGCGAAGCGACGAAACCGGGCAGATTGCCGATCAGCGCGCGATGCGGCATCAGCGCGCCTTTGGGCGGGCCGGTCGTCCCGCTCGTGTAGATCAGCAGTGCCGGGTCGTCGGCGCGGGTGGCGACGCATTCGAAACGGTCGGACGCTCTGGCGAGCAGCGCGCTCCATTCGTGCGCGCCGTCGGCGACGACGCCCACCGTGACCAGATGCGCGAGCTGCGGGCACGAGGCGCGCAGCGCGGCCAGCGTCTCGGCGGCCGCTTCGTCGGCGATGGCGGCGATCGCGCCGCTGTCCTGCAGCCGGTACTCGAGCGCGTCGGGACCGAACAGGATCGACAGCGGCATCGCGACCGCGCCGAGCTGATAGATCGCCAGGTGCGCGATCGCCGTCTCGGGCCGCTGCGGCAGCACGATCGCCACACGGTCGCCGCGCTTGACACCCAGCGCCGCGAGCGCGTTCGACAGCCGGTTGGCGTCGGCCTGCAGCGTCGCGTAGGTATAGGCGGCGCGCCGGCCGGCGTCGTCCTCGAAGTGGATCGCCACGCGCGAAGTCTCGGCGGCCCAGCGCCGGCCGCACACCTCGGCGATGTTGAACTCGGCCGGGACGTGCCAGCGAAATCCTTCGTACAGCTCGCGATACTCGTCGTGCATCATTCGTCACCCGTCCGCGCATTGGTATCGTCACGCGCGAAAGTTTCGCCCAGCTCGCAGCCACCTGCAACGCCATGAAACCATCGCGCTCGCGTTTCGTCCATGTGCGCCGCCTGCGCTACCACTTGCGCGAATGGGGGCGCGACGGCGCGCCGATCCTCGTGATGCTGCACGGCTGGATGGACGTGTCGGCGTCGTTCCAGTTCGTCGTCGACGCGCTGCGCGGCGACTGGCACGTCGTCGCGCCCGACTGGCGCGGCTACGGACTCACGTCGTGGACGAGCGAGGACTGCTACTGGTTTCCGGACTACCTGGCCGACCTCGAGTACGTGCTCGATGCGATCGCGGCCGAGCGGCCGGTCGCGCTCGTCGGCCACAGCATGGGCGGCAACGTCGCGCTGCTGTACGCGGGCGTGCGACCGCAGCGGGTGTCCGCCGTCGTCAATCTCGAAGGCTTCGGACTGCGCGACGGCGCGCCCGACGAGGCGCCCGCCCGCTATGCGCGCTGGATCGACGAACTGAAGGCGGGTGCCGCGCTGCGCGACTACGGCTCGCTGTCCGAAGTCGCCGATCGCCTGCGCCGGAACAATCCGCGGCTGTCCGAGGAGCGCGCGCTGTTCCTTGCCGCGCACTGGTCGCAACCGACCGAAGGCGGACGCTATCGAATCGCCGGCGATCCGGCCCATCGCATCGTCAATCCCGTCCTGTATCGCTGGGCCGAAGTCGAGGCGTGCTGGCGGCGCATCGTCTGCCCGGTGCTGTGGGTGCAGGCCGATCAGACCGACGCGGCCAAATGGGCGGGCGGGCAGCACGAGATCGACCGGCGTGTCGCGGCGCTGGGCAACGTCGCGACCGCGCGCGTCGCCGATGCGGGGCACATGCTGCACCACGACCAGCCGCAGCAGGTCGCCGCGTTGATCGAGTCCTTTCTCGCACGCGCACTCGCCTGACCGCGACCCGGAAAACGCCGCGTTTACCGGACGATGACCGGTGCACCGGCCGCTACAATCCCGGCGTGAGTCTCGATCTGCATCGCTTCAACGCCGACCTGCACGCGCATTCCACCGTTTCCGACGGCACGCTGACGCCCCGTGCGCTGGTCGAGCGCGCGCACGCGCAGGGTGTCGAGCTGTTCGCGCTGACCGACCACGACGAAATCGCCGGATTGCACGAAGCCGCGCTCGCCGCCGCCGAGTTCGGCCTCGGCTTCGTTGCGGGTGTGGAGATCTCGGTGACGTGGGGCGGGCAGACGGTGCATATCGTCGGTCTCGGCATCGATCCGGGCAACGCCGCGCTGATCGATGGGCTCGCGCAAGTACGCTCCGGCCGCATGCGGCGCGCGCGCGCGATGGCCGACGCACTCGCGGCGGCGGGACACGCGGGCGCGCTCGAAGGCGCGCTCGCCTACGCCGGCAATGTCGATCTGCTCTCGCGCACGCACTTCGCGCGCTGGCTCGTCGAAACCGGCGCGTGCGACGACGTGCGCGAGGTGTTCAAAAAGTACCTCGTCGCCGGCAAGCCGGGCTACGTGCCGCATCAGTGGGCACGGCTGCGCGACGCCGTGGCGTGGATCGCGGGCGCGGGCGGCGTGGCGATCGTCGCGCACCCGGGCCGGTACAAGCTCGGCGAAGACGAGATGCGTGCGCTGCTCGCCGAGTTCCGCGATGCGGGGGGGCTCGCGATCGAGGTGTCGACCAGCAATCACACGGCGCAGCAGGCGCGCAGGTTCGCGAAGCTCGCGCACGAGTTCGGACTCGAAGCCTCGCGCGGCAGCGACTTCCACAGCCCGAACGAATCGCAGATCGAGCTGGGCCGCGTACCGCCGCTGCCCGAAGCGCTGGTGCCCGTTTGGCGGCGGTTCGCCTAGATGGCGCAGGTCTTCACGGTCCATCCGCAGAATCCGCAGATCCGCCTGCTGCGGCAGGCCGCGCAACTGATCGATCACGGCGCGCTCGCCGCGATTCCGACCGACTCCTGCTACGCGCTCGCCTGTCATCTCGACGACAAGGCCGCCGTCGACCGGCTGCGCCGGATCCGTCGCATCGACGAGCGGCACCACCTGTCGCTGCGGTGCCGCCACCAGTCGGAGATCGCGGCGTACGCGCAGGTCGACAATCGGCAGTACCGGCTGCTGAAGGTCGCCACGCCGGGCCCTTACACGTTCATCCTCGACGCCACGCGCGAAGTGCCGCGGCGGCTGTCGCATCCGTCGCGCAAGACCATCGGCATCCGCATCCCGGACCACCCGGTCGCGGCTGCGCTGCTCGACGTGCTCGGCGAGCCGCTGATCGGATCGACGCTGATGCTGCCGGGCGACGAGCTTCCGCTGAACGACGTCGAGGACATCCGCGCGCGGCTCGAGCACGACATCGACGTGATCGTCGATGCCGGCGCGTGCGGCGTGGAGCCGACGACGATCATCGATCTGACGGGCCGCGATGCGGTCGTGCTGCGACAGGGGCGCGGCGCGCTCGAACCGCTGGGACTCGCACCGGCCGAAGGCTGAACCTCGCGGCGGGCTCGCGCGAGACGCACTGCTAGACTGCGCCGCATGGAAGGTCTGATTCAGGCGATCACCGTCTATGCCATTCCCGTGCTGTTCGCGATCACGCTGCACGAGGCCGCGCACGGCTATGTCGCGCGCATGTTCGGCGACCAGACGGCTTACATCGCCGGGCGCATCACGCTCAACCCGCTGAAGCACATCGATCTGGTCGGAACGATCGTCGTGCCGATCGCGATCCTGCTCGTGTCCAAGCTCGCCGGCGGCGGGGGCTTCCTGTTCGGCTGGGCCAAGCCCGTGCCCGTGAGCTTCGGCAATCTGCGCCATCCCAAGCGCGACATGATCTGGGTCGCAGGCGCCGGCCCCGGCGCGAACCTGTTCATGGCGATCGCCTGGGCGCTGTTTCTCAAGCTGCAGCTCGGCCTCGGGCTGAACGAGACGTTCTTCGTCGAGATGGCGAAAGCCGGCGTCTTCGTCAACATCGGCCTGATGGCGCTGAACCTGCTGCCGGTCCCGCCGCTCGACGGCGGCCGCATTGCAGTGGGGTTGCTGCCGCAGCCTCTCGCGTGGCAGTTCGCGCGCATCGAACCCTACGGTCTGTTCATCATCCTGATCCTGCTGGCGACCAACACGCTCGGTTTCTTCCTCGTGCCGTTCTACCGGCTCGGGCTGGCGGTCGTCGAACTGTTCATCTGAAATGCTTTTTCCCGATCGCGTTCTTTCCGGCATGCGGCCGACCGGCGCGCTGCACATCGGCCATTTTCACGGCGCACTGAAGAACTGGGTCAGGTTGCAGGAAGAGCATCCCTGCTTTTTCTTCGTCGCCGACTGGCACGCGCTGACGACGCACTACGAGACCCCCGAGGTGCTCGAGGCGAGTGTGTGGGACATGCTGGTCGACTGGTTCGCCGCCGGCATCGATCCGCGGAAATCGACCGTCTTCTTGCAGTCGCGCGTGCCCGAGCACGCCGAGCTGTTCCTGCTGCTGGCGATGGCCACTCCGCTCGGCTGGCTCGAGCGCGTGCCGACCTACAAGGACCAGATCGAAAAGCTCAAGGATCGCGACCTCGCCACGTACGGCTTCCTCGGCTACCCGCTGATGCAGGCCGCCGACATCCTGATCTACCGCGCGAGCATGGTGCCCGTCGGCGAGGACCAGGTGCCGCACATCGAGATGACGCGCGAGATCGCGCGCCGCTTCAACCATCTGTTCGGCCGCGAGCCCGGCTTCGAGGAAAAGGCGCAGGCCGCCGTGAAGAAGCTCGGCGGCAAGGCGGCCGGGCAGTTCATGGAAGCGAGAACGAGGTGGCAGCGCGACGGCGACGCCGCCGCGCGCGATGCGGGCCGCGCGCTCGTCGCCGCAGCGAGCGTGCCGCAGGAGGATCGCGAGCGCCTGATCGGTTATCTCGAAGGCGGCACGCGCAGCGTGCTGGTCGAGCCCGCGGTAAAGCTCACCGAGACGCCGAAACTGCCGGGGCTCGACGGGCAGAAGATGTCGAAGAGCTACGGCAACGCCGTGCTGATGCGCGAAGCGCCGAAGGTGCTGACCGAGAAGATCCGCCGCATGACGACCGACCCCGCGCGCGTGCGCCGGTCCGATCCGGGCGAGCCCGAGCGCTGTCCCGTCTGGCAGCTGCACAAGGTGTACTCGGACGAGGCCACGCGCGACTGGGCGGCGCAGGGCTGTCGCAGCGCCGGCATCGGCTGCCTCGACTGCAAGCAGCCCGTCATCGACGCGATGCTGCGCGAACAGCAGGGCTGGCGCGAACGCGCGCAGCCGTATCTGGACGACCCGAAGATGCTGCGCGCGATCGTCGCCGACGGCTGCGACCGCGCGCGCAAAGCCGCGCAGGAA
>JBKBSH010000396.1:0-2465 GCA_046291795.1 Burkholderiaceae bacterium
GCTCGCGCGATGGGCAAGGCGCTCGCAGACAATGCGATCGCGATCGACCGCGCCGTCACGAGCGGGCTGCGTCGAACACGCGAAACCGCGCTGCACGTGATCGACGCGGCCCGAATCGATCCGCCGGTCGAGCACTGGCCGGATCTGCAGGAGATCCGCGGCGGACGGCTCTCGGCGATCCGCGACGACGAGTTGCGCGATGCGTTCCTCGCCGCGTTCGAAGGCGCGGTGCCGCGCGACACGCGCTTTCTCGGCGGTGAGACGATCGGCGAACTGCTCGACCGCACGCTGCCGGCGCTGCAGCGGCTGCTTGCCGACGACGACTGGGACACCGCGTTGCTGGTCGCGCACGGCGGCGTCAATCGGGCGGTGCTGTCGTGGTTCCTCACGGGGCAGCACGTCTTCCTCGGCGGACTCGCGCAGGACGCCGGCTGCCTGAACGTCGTCGACGTCGGGCCGACACCTGCCAAGAGCGTGGTCCGCGTCGTCAACTTCTGCGCGATCGACACATTGCGCACGGCAACACGGTTGTCGACGATGGAAGAGCTGCTGCAGAAGTACCTGAAGTCGCGGACGCGCGAAGAATCGGAGCCCACATGAGCCAGCTCGGAGAAGTCACCGAACGCCACCGCTTCGACGTCGAACCGCTCGCCGCGTACCTCGCCGCGAATCTGCCCGGTTTTTCCGGGCCGCTCGAGGTCAAGCAGTTCCACGGCGGGCAGTCGAATCCGACTTACCTGCTCGCCACGCCGGCGGCGAAGTACGTGATGCGCAGCAAGCCCGGACCGGCGGCCAGGCTGCTGCCATCCGCGCACGCGATCGAGCGCGAGTTCCGCGTGATGCGCGCGCTGCGCGCGCAGGGCATCCCGGTGCCGCAAGTGCACGTGCTGTGCGAGGACGAGCGCGTGATCGGCCGCGCTTTCTTCGTGATGGAGCACGTCGTGGGCCGGATCTTCTGGGAGCAGTCGCTGCCGCAGTCGAACCCGGCCGAGCGCGCGGCGATCTACGACGAGATGAACCGGGTGATCGCGCAGTTGCACAGCGTCGACGTCGAGCGTGCGGGTCTGTCGGACTTCGGCAAAACCGGCAACTACTTTGCGCGCCAGATCGGCCGCTGGAGCAAGCAGTACCAGGCGAGCGAGACCGAGACGATCGAAGCGATGAACCGGCTGATCGAGTGGCTTCCGCAGCACATTCCACCGGGCGACGAGACGGCGGTCGTGCACGGCGACTACCGGATGGACAACCTGATCTTCGATCCGGTCGAGCCGCGCATCGTCGCGATCCTCGACTGGGAGCTGTCCACGCTCGGCCATCCGCTGGCGGACTTCAGCTATCACTGCATGAGCTGGCACATTCCGCCGGGGGCATTTCGCGGCATCGCGGGGCTGGACCATGCGGCGCTGGGGATTCCGAGCGAAGCCGAATACATCCGGCGCTACTGCGAGCGCACCGGACGCGCCGGCATCGAACACTGGAACTTCTATCTCGCGTACAACCTGTTCCGTATCGCGGCGATCCTGCAGGGCGTCTACAAGCGCTACACGGAAGGGCTCGCGTCGAGCGACAACGCCAAGCACGCCGGCGCGAACGCGAAGGCGCTCGCCGAACTCGGCTGGAAGTACGCGCAGCAGGCGTAGCGCGCGTGGTCCGCGCCGACGGTCGGGTCGTCACCGCGACGGGTCCGCACCGCGGCGCCTGCGCGAACGCTATGGCCGGATCACCAGCTTGCCGATCGCGCGCCGATGCAGCAGATCGTCGAGCGCACGCGGCGTGTCGTGCAACGGATAGACGTGCGACACGCGCGGCTTGAGCCGGCCCTGCGCGAGCCATGTCATGAGTTCGCCGATCATCCGCGCGTTGGCTGTCGGCTCGCGCTTGGCGAACTCGCCCCAGTACACGCCGACCAGCGACGCTTCCTTCAGCAGCAGCAGATTGGTCCGGATCGACGGGATCTCGCCGTTGGCGAAACCGACGACCAGCAGCCGCCCGCGCCATGCGAGCGAGCGCAACGCCGGTTCGGTGTACCCGCCGCCGACCGGGTCGTAGACCACGTCGGCGCCTTTGCCGGAGGTACAAATCCTGACCGACTCGCGCAGATCGAGCGTCGAGTAGTTGATCAGCGCATCCGCGCCGGCCGCGTGGCAGGCCGCGAGCTTTTCGTCGGTCGACGCCGCAGCGATCACGCGCGCGCCGGCCAGCTTGCCGAGTTCGACCGCGGCCAGCCCCACACCGCCGGCCGCACCGAGGACGAGCAGCGTCTCGCCGGGCTTCAGTCGCGCGCGGTCGGCGAGCGCGTGATGCGAGGTCGCGTAGGTCATCGTGAACCCCGCCGCCACCTCGTCCGACACACCCGCCGGAAGCGGGATCGTCTGTGTCGCGTTCACGCACACGTACTCGGCAAAACCGCCGGTTCCGACGAAGGCGACGACCCGCGTTCCTTGCGTGAGGCGTACGCCTTCGCC
>JBKBSH010000397.1:0-2456 GCA_046291795.1 Burkholderiaceae bacterium
GTTCATCGGCACGCAGGTTTACCGTAACGACCCGTTCAGAACGCTAGCGTTGTGCACATAGCGGCAGCGTCAGCGTGGCGAGCGCGCCGCCTTCGGCGTGGTTGGCGAGCCTGACCGCGCCGCCATGCAGTTGCGCGACCTCCTTGACGAAAGCGAGCCCGAGCCCGGTGCCTTTGCGTCCGGTGTCGGGGCGAGGCAGCGAAAAGAACTTCTCGAAGGCACGGCTGCGCGCGTACTCGGGCAGCCCCGGTCCGCGATCGCGCACGCGCAGCTCGATGCCGTTGCGCGTCTCGAACGCCGCGAGGTCGATCGCGCTGCCGGCGGGGGCGAAGTCGATCGCGTTGCGAACGAGGTTCCCGAGCGCGCGTTGCAGCAGGAAGGCGTCGCCGTTCGCGACCAGATCGGGCTGCAGCTCGAAGCGCAGCGCGACCTGCTTGCGTTGCGCCAGCGGCGCGAGCTCGTCGCGCACGGCGGCGGCGAGCTGCGCGACGGGAACGCGCTCGACGCGTTCGAGCGCGCCGCGCCGCTCCAGGCTCGACAGCTCGAGCAGGCGGTCGATCAGATCCTGTGCGCGGCCGACCTGGTCCTCGATGTTGCCGGCGAAGCGCGCGCGCGCGTCCTCGGGCATCGGCTCGCGCAGCAGTTCGGCCGCGCCGCGGATCGCCGCGAGCGGGCTTTTCAGCTCGTGCGCGAGCGTCTGCACGTACTGCTCGACGTAGCTGCGGCCGGCGAGCGTGTCGCGCACCTCGGCGAACGCCGCGCGCAGCGCCTGCAACAGCCGGCGGCCGAGCACGACCGGCGAGCCCGAGCCTTCGCGCCGCAGCGCGCGCCAGACGTCGCGCACGAGCCCGAACGGCCGAACCAGCCACACGGTCGCGAGCAGCAGCAGCAGCGCGAACGCGCCGACCGAAATCGCGCCGAACTGAACGAGCCTGGCGCGCGCGTTGACGATGAACGGGTTGAACGCGGCGACGGGTTTGCCGACCGCGACCATGCCGACGATGTCCTCGCCCGCTTCGATGCGCACGCCGGGCGTGCGCTCGCGGATCGCGGCGCCGACGTACATCACGCTCGAGGTCGGATCGTCGGGATTCGCGAGCGTGGTGCGCGCGCCGTACGCGCCCTGCAGCGCCAGGTGTACGTCGCGCCACGCGCCGTAGTCGCTGCCGGTGTCCGTGCCCTTCGAGTCGAACAGCACGAAGCCGTCGCGGTCGGTGACGTAGACGTGCAGGTCGACCGCGGTCTTCTCGATGTCGAAGATTCGCGCGTACACGGGCCGGCTCGCGAGCTGTTTGAGCGTGCGCTCGAGCTCGTCGGTCGGGATGATGCCGTTGTAGGTGCGGCGCTCGAGCAGCGTGGCGAGCAGGTTGGCGGTGTCGACCAGCGATTCCTCCGCCGACTCGCGGTAGCGCGGGTCGAGTTCGGCCGCCACGCGATACAGCAGCAGCCCGACCGCCGCCAGATAGACGACGACGATGCCGACGAAGATGCGCGTGCGGCGGGTCACGGTTCCTCGCGCAGCGAGTAGCCGAGCCCCCGATGCGTCTGGATCGGATCGGCGTCAGGATCGATCGCGCGCAGCTTGGCGCGCAGCGTCTTGACGTGCGCGTCGACGGTGCGGTCGAAGCTCGCACCGGGATCGTCCCAGGCTTTCTGCATCAGTTCGTCGCGCGAGAACACCCGGCCCGGTCGTTCGGCGAGCGCCTTGAGCAGCCGATACTCGTAGCGCGACAGCTCGAGCGGCCGGCCTCGGTAGCGGACCGTCTTGCGTTCGTCGTCGATCGCGAAGGCGCCCGCCGCGGCCGGCGCCGGCGCGGCGGCGCGCCGCACACGCCGCAGCACCGTGCGCACGCGCGCGACCAGTTCGCGCGGCGAAAAAGGCTTCGCGATGTAGTCGTCGGCGCCGAGTTCGAGCCCGACCACGCGGTCGATCTCGCCCGTGCGCGCGGTCAGGAAGATCGCGGGCAGGTCGGGCGCGAGCTGCGCCAGCCGCTTGAACAGGTCGAAGCCGTTGGTGTCCGGCAGGCCGATGTCGAGGATCGCGAGCGCGCACGGCGCGCGCCGCACCGCGTCGAGCGCGGCGCCGCCGGTGGCGCACCACACGGGCTCGAAGCCTTCGGTCGCGAGCGCGTAGACGATCGTATCGGCGATCGCCGGTTCGTCTTCGACGACGAGGATCCTGGGTCCGCTCATCGCGCCAACGATATCGCAGCGCGCCGGGTCGGCTCGGTCGGGACAGCGCGCCGTGGCCCTTCGTCGCGCACGCGGCTCGAGCGCAAAAACGCTTACGCCGCGCTCAGCGGCAGCGCAATCTGCGGTTCGCGGCCGGCGACGACGGTCCGGTTGCGTCCGGCGCGTTTGGCCTGCAGCAGCGCGATGTCCGCGGCGCGCAGCAGCGCCTCGGGCGGATCGGCGCCGTTCCACGTCGCGACACCCGCGGAAAAGGTCTGCCGCTC
>JBKBSH010000398.1:0-2435 GCA_046291795.1 Burkholderiaceae bacterium
GATGGAGTCCGGATGGCACGCCGGTCTCCGCCCCCGCGAGTATGCCGCGCAGAATCCCGTTCATCGTGACCGGTGTGCAGACGGTCGCCGACATCGACGCGGCGTTCGAGCGCGGCGCCACGGCGAGTGTGGGCTGGCCGCTCGACGACGCGCAGCACCGGCAGGTGCGCCCGCTTCAGCCCGGGCAGGCCGTCGTGCTCGAGTTGCTGCGGCTCGTTCGCGACGACGCCGAACTGTCCAAGATCGACGCCACGCTCAAGCGCGACCCCGCGCTCGCCTTCAAGCTGCTGCGGCTCGTCAACTCGGCGGCGTTCGGGCTGCCGGTGCAGATCACCAGCTTCCAGCACGCGGTGATGATGCTGGGCTACAAGAAAATGATGCGCTGGCTGTCGCTGCTGCTCGCCACCGCATCGAAGGACGCGAACACCTTCCCGCTGATGCACGCTTCGATCCGGCGCGGCCTGTTCCTCGAGTACCTCGGCGCGAGCGACAGCGAAGCCGAGCTGCGCGACGAGCTGTTCATCACCGGCGCGTTTTCATTGCTCGACCGCATCACCGGTGCGCCGTTCGATCAGCTCTTCGAGCTGATCGCGCTGTCGGAGAACGTCGTCGACGCGATCGTGCACCGGCGCGGGCCGTACGCGACGTATCTCGCGCTGATCGAAGCGATCGAGCGCTCGGACCCGATCGCGATCGGCAAGCACATCGACGCGCTCGCGATCCCGGTGGCGGCGTGCAACCAGGCGCTGCTGCGCGCGATGTCGGCGGCGAACACGCTGGACTCCGATCTCTGATTCGTCGGCGGCCGGCAAGTTCGGTGCGCCGCCTATAATCCGCGCGCGCTCCGGATCGAAGTCCGTCCGCGTTGCGGAGCGCGCCCCGCCTCCGCATGAATCCTGCCGACACTTTTCTCGCGCTCGACGGTCCGAACGCGCTGTCGACCTTCCGCGCAGCGCGCCTGCTCGAGCGCATCCGCGCGATCGAACCCGATGCCGCGGCGATCCGCGCGCGCCACGTCCACTTCGTCCACGCGATCGGCGCGCTCGACGCCGACGCGCGCGCACGCCTCGCCGGACTGCTCGACTACGGCGCGCCGGCGGCGCCCGAGCCGGGGCGCGCATCGGCCTCATGGCTCGTCGTGCCGCGGCTCGGAACGATTTCGCCTTGGGCGAGCAAGGCGACCGACATCGCCCGCAACTGCGGGCTCGAACGCATCGCCCGGATCGAGCGCGGCACGCGCTATTCGTTGTGGCTGAGGTCCGGCCCTCTGGGCGGACGGCGCGCGCTTTCGGCGGAAAGCAGTCGAAGCGTCGCGGCGCTTCTGCACGACCGGATGACCGAGAGCGTGCTCGAAGCGGACGCCGATCCGCGCACGCTGTTCCGCGAGCTGCCCGGCAAGCCGATGCAGTCGGTCCCGCTGCACGGCGACGGGCGCGCCGCACTCGAGCGCGCCAACGCCGAAATGGGGCTCGCACTGTCCGACGACGAGATCGACTACCTCGTCGACGCGTATCGCTCGATGCGGCGCGACCCGACGGATGTCGAGCTGATGATGTTCGCGCAGGCGAACTCCGAGCACTGCCGGCACAAGATCTTCAATGCGCGCTGGACGATCGACGGGCAGCCGCGCGAAGAGTCGCTGTTCGGAATGATCCGCGCCACCCACGCCGCCGCGCCGCAAGGGACGGTCGTTGCGTACAAGGACAACGCGGCCGTGATCGAGGGACGCGTCGCGCGTCGCTTCTACCCGCGCAGCGACCACGCGCAGGGTGCCGTCGGCGTCGAGTACGCCGCGCGCGACGAGCTGACGCACACCGTGTTCAAGGTCGAAACCCACAATCACCCGACTGCGATTTCGCCGTTTCCGGGCGCGGCCACCGGTGCGGGCGGCGAGATCCGCGACGAAGGCGCGACCGGCCGCGGCGCGAAGCCGAAAGCCGGGCTCGCCGGCTTCAGCGTGTCGCACCTGCGGCTGCCGGGCGCACGGCGCGCGTGGGAGAACGACGGCGACGTCACGCGCGGCGAACGCACGGACCGCGATTACGGCTTTCCGTCGCGAATCGCCGACGCGCTCGCGATCATGATCGAAGGGCCGGTCGGCGCCGCTTCGTTCAACAACGAGTTCGGTCGGCCGAACCTGCTCGGCTACTTCCGCGCGTACGAGCAGAACGTGGCGGGCAGCCGCTACGGCTATCACAAGCCGATCATGATCGCCGGCGGGATCGGCAACATCCGCGACGACCAGACGACCAAGTGCGATCTGCCCGAAGGCACATTGCTGATCCAGCTCGGCGGGCCGGGCATGCGAATCGGGCTGGGCGGCGGAGCGGCTTCGAGTCTCGGCGCGGGTGCGAACATCGAGCAACTCGACTTCGACTCGGTGCAGCGCGGCAACGCGGAGATGCAGCGCCGCGCGCAGGAAGTCATCGACCGCT
>JBKBSH010000399.1:0-257 GCA_046291795.1 Burkholderiaceae bacterium
CAGGCGGCGCGCGAACACCGGATCCCGGTCGATGCTCTCGAACACGGTCTCCTTCGGCACGAACAGCAGCAGACCGTCGGCGAGCGCCTGCGCCGTCACCACATGCGGCAGGTCGAGGAACATCACCGCCTCTCCGAAGCTCTGTCCCTGGTCGAGGATCTCGACGACCTTCTCGACGCCGGTGGACGAGACGAACGACCGCTTGATCTGCCCGAACACGATCAGGTACATGCCGGCGGCCGGAGCGCCGCGATGAC
>JBKBSH010000399.1:267-2434 GCA_046291795.1 Burkholderiaceae bacterium
CAGCACGTCGCCGCGCGCAACCCGGATCTGGCGCGTGCTGCCGGCGATGCGTGCGCGCTGCTCGACCGTCAGCTCGCGGAACAGCGCGAGATTGGCGAGAAAGTTCTCCGCGTGCAGGACTGCGGCCATGGCGTCTCCGTGTATGGCGGGCGTCGCGACTGCAATCTTGGCCCCGGCTGGGCGTGCGCCCGCGTGCGGTCGCATGCGCCGCATCGGCGCAAGTCTGGAAAGCCGGCCGCGTCCCGTCTTGACCTGCGTCAGACTCGCGTGCCGGCGCGTGCGGGTTGCCGGTCGAAATGCCTCTTTTGAGGTAGCGCAGCGAGTCGTTGGAGGTGCCGCCCGACCGGTTAGCGCAGGTCAAAGCCGCCCGCGAGGGCTGTGCCTACCCTGCCGACACCGCATCACGGAGCGACCAAGTGCCGAAGGGTTTCAACGAGCGCATGATGGCTGCGGGCGCGGTTGCGCTCGCCTGTGCGGGTGTGGCGTCCGCGCAGACCGGCGCGCGGCTGCTCGACACGGTCGAAGTCATCGGCGTGGCCTGGCGAATGGAACGCCAGATCGACGACGTCGCACCGACCGCCACTGCGATCACCCGGCGCGACATCGAGCGCGAGGTCGTGACGAACCTGCGCGAACTGCTGCGCTACGAGCCCGGCGTGGCGACCGAAAACGCGCCGGCGCGGTTCGGACTCGGCGCGATCGGCATCCGCGGCATGACCGGCAACCGCGTGCTGATGACGCTCGACGGGGTACGCCTGCCCGACGCCTACCGCGTCGGCAGCTTCTCCAACGCCTCGCGCAACCAGCTCGACGTCGCGCTGCTGCAGAAGGTCGAGATCCTGCGCGGACCCAGTTCGGCGCTGTACGGGTCCGATGCGCTGGGCGGCGTGGTCGCCTTCTCGACGGTCGATCCAGACGACGTGATCGGCCCCAGCCGTGCCGCGCAGGCCACCCTCGATCTGGGCTACGCGTCGGCCGGCGAACGCTGGCAGCGCGGCCTGCTCGTCGCCGCGCGCGGCGAGCGCGTCGCGGGACTGGTCGGCTACCAGCGCGCAACCGCGCACGAGACGGAAAACTTCGGCACGAACGACACGATCGGTACCGCGCGCACCGCACCGAACCCGCAGCGCGCGGCCGCCGAGTCGTTGCTTGCGAAGCTGGTATGGCCGCAGGCGGGCGGCGGTCGCTGGCGGCTGACGCTCGACCGCTACATCGCCGGCATCGAGACCGACGTGCTGTCGCTCAATCCGCAGTCGAGCCGTACCACACGGCTCGAAGGCGACGATTTCGGCCAGCGCGAGCGCGTGAGCGTCGACGCCGACCTGCCCGGCGTCCTGGGGCTCGCGCGGCAACGCGGGCTCGTGTATTCGCAGCGCGCACTGACGCGCAACGACACGGTCGATCTGCGCACCAACACGACGGCCGCCTGCCTGTCGGCCGTCGGCACGGTGAATTGCCTGCGCGAAGTTCGCTTTCGCTACGAGCAGAAGGAGCAGGGGGCGAGCTGGCTCGGCGAGATCGACACGGCACGCGCCGGTCGCTGGCTGTTCGGACTGGAGGCCGCGCGGCTGCGCGCGGACGAGCTGCGCGACGGCCGGCAGACGAATCTGAATACGCGCGTGACGACCAACGTCGTCGGCACCGAGACCTTTCCGACGCGCGATTTTCCGCTGTCGACGACCGATCGGATCGGCGCCTTCGCGCAGGACGAGATCGCGCTCGCCGCCGACCGCCTGATGTTGATCCCGGCGCTGCGGTTCGACCGCTTCCGCACGCACGTGCAGGCCGACGCGGCCTTCCTGTCGGGCAGCGCCGGTCGCGCGCCGGTCGACAGCGCGGACCAGGCGCTGTCGCCGCGGCTCGGCCTGCTTTATCGCGCGTCACCGTCGACGACCTTCAGTGCACAGTGGGCGAGCGGCTTCCGGGCGCCGCCTGCGTCCGACATCAACATCGGGCTGTCGAGTCTTCCGTCCGGCTACGCGGTGATCCCGAATCCGGATCTGAAGGCCGAGCGCAGCCGCGGGCTGGAGCTCGGTGTGCGCGGCCGCTACCCCCGCTTCGAGGTCACCGCGACGGTGTTCGACACGCGCTACCGCGACCTGATCCTTTCGCGCGCGGCATTGCCCTGCCCCGCCGATCCGCGTTGCGTGCCGGGTGCGACGGCGAC
>JBKBSH010000400.1:0-2428 GCA_046291795.1 Burkholderiaceae bacterium
CGGCGATACGCTGGTAGATCTCCGAGCCCTTGATCTTCAGCATCGAGGCCATCGGCCCCGGCGCGCCGCGCGCGCGCGCTTCGGCGAGCACGCGCAGGTTGGTGATCTCCAGCGCCATCAGGTCGATCTCGACTTCCGCCAGCCGCGCCGCGAACTGCGGATCGTCGGCGAGCGGCCGGCCGTTGCGCAGCAACTGCTTCGCGAGCCGCTTGGCGCGGGCCAGCTCGCGTTTGTTGATGCCGATGTTGGCGATGTTCGTCCGCTCGTGCTCGAGCAGGTACTTCGCGATCGTCCAGCCCTGGTTCTCCTCGCCGACGCGCAACTCGACCGGCACCTCGACTTCGTCGAGAAAGACTTCGTTGACCTCGTCCGAGCCGTCGAGCAGATAAATCGGCCGCACCGTGACGCCGCGCGACTTCATGTCGATCAGAAGGAACGAAATGCCCTCCTGCTTCTTCGCTTCGGGGTCGGTACGCGCGAGGCAGAACATCCAGTTCGCGTATTGCGCGAGTGTGGTCCACGTCTTCTGCCCGGTGACGACGTAGCGGTCGCCCTTGCGGATCGCGCGCGTGGCGAGGCTCGCCAGGTCGCTGCCGGCGCCGGGTTCCGAGTAGCCCTGGCACCACCAGTCCTCGGCGGACGGAATCCGCGGCAAGAACTGCTGCTTCTGCCATTCGGAGCCGAACCGCATCAGCACGGGACCGACCATGCGCAGCCCGAACGGTAGCTGGCGCGGTGCGCCGGCGAGCGCGCATTCCTCGTCGAAAATGTGCTGCTTGACCGGATCCCAGCCGGGCCCGCCCCATTCGCGCGGCCAGCTCGGCGCGCCCCAACCTCGCTCGTGCAGGATCTTCTGCCAGCGCAGCGTGTGCTCGCGCGAGACGCGCTCGCCCGCCTCGACCGTCTCGCGGATGTCGGGCGGCATCGCCTTCGAGACGAACTCTCGCACCTCGGCCCGGAACGCTTCTTCTTCGGGAGTGAAGTTCAGATCCATCGACAGCTCCGGTTCGCTGCGTCGCCCGGACGCAGCGTGCCACCTACGCGAGGCGCTCGATCACCACCGCGAGCCCCTGCCCCAAGCCGACGCACAGGCTCGCGACCCCGTAACGGCCGCCCCGGCGCGCGAGTTCGCGCGCGCAGGTCAGCAGCACGCGCGCGCCCGAGGCGCCGAGCGGATGACCGACCGCGATCGCGCCGCCGTTCGGGTTGACGCGCGCGTCGTCGAGCGGAAGCTTCATCAATCGCAGGCACGCGCCGACCTGGCTCGCAAAGGCTTCGTTGATCTCGATGACGTCGATGTCGGCGAGTCCGAGCCCGGCGCGATCGAGCGCCTTCGGGATCGCGTACGCGGGCCCCACGCCCATGATCCGCGGCGGCACGCCGGCGGCGGCGGAGGCGACGATACGCGCGAGCGGTTTCGCGCCGAGCGACTCGGCGGCGCGTCGCGAGCCGATCAGCAATGCGACTGCGCCGTCGTTGATTCCCGACGCATTGCCCGCGGTGACCACGCCGTCGGGCGCGAGCGGCTTGAGCTTCGCCAGCGTCTCGGGCGTCGTGTCGGGGCGCGGATGCTCGTCGGCGTCGACCTGCACGGTCGCGCCCTTCGCGCCGGGCACATTGACCGCGACGATCTCGCCTCTGAAAAATCCCTCGGCACGCGCGCGCTCGTAGCGCGACTGCGAGCGGTACGCGATCGCGTCGGCTTCGGCGCGCGAGATGTCGAACTCACGCGCGACGTTGTCGCCGGTCTGCGGCATCGTGTCGGCGCCGAACTTCGCGACGAAACGCGGGTTGGGAAAGCGCGCGCCGATCGTCGTGTCGAAGATCTGCGCTTCGCGGCCGAACGGCTGCGCGTTCTTGGCGAGCGCGAACGGCGCGCGCGTCATACTCTCGACACCGCCTGCGACGTACAGCTCGCCTTCGTCGGCGCGCACCGCGCGCGCGGTGTCGACGGCCGACTGCAGCCCGCTGGCGCACAGCCGGTTGACGGTGACGCCGCCCGCCCGCTCGGGCAGGCCCGCCAGCAGCGCGGCGAAGCGCGCGACGTTGCGCGAGTCCTCGCCCGCCTGGTTGGTGCAACCGAGCACGACTTCCTCGACGCGTTCGGCCGCGCCGGCGTGGCGCGCGAGCAGCGTCGCGATCGTCTGCGCGGCCAGTTCGTCGGGGCGGATCGAAGCGAGCACGCCGGCATGGCGGCCGAACGGCGAGCGCACGCCGTCAATCAGGAAAGCATCAGCCATGGTTCGTTCCGTGGTTCGTGGTTGCCGCGCGCGCCGGAAGCCCGAACCGCCGCACGCGCTGGCCGAAGCTTAGCCCGGACATTTCACGGGGGACGCGGGAGTTGCGCGGATGCCGGGGCGAGCCAGGTTGCGCGAGACGGCCGCAGTCGCGTGCCAAGGGGCACGCGCGAGGGCGAGGTCCGCGGCTC
>JBKBSH010000401.1:0-2413 GCA_046291795.1 Burkholderiaceae bacterium
CGCAACTTCTACCTGCCCGAGCGCGACGACATCTTCGTCGGGTTCCGCACCTGTGCGCTGGATTGACGCCATCGGCCGCGTCGGGCTCGCCGGCGGCCTCGGCATCGCTGCGCACGCGCACGCGCAGCCGACGTACGCCGAACTGGCGCCGATCCTGCAGGCACGGTGCGTGATGTGCCATTCGGGCGCGAGCGCCGCCGCCGGCTTGAAGCTCGACACGTTCGAAGGACTGCTCGCGGGCAGCGCACGCGGCCCCGTCGTGCGGGCCGGCGCCGGCGAAGCGAGCGAACTCGTTCGCCGGCTGCGCGGAACGAGCGCGCCGCGCATGCCGATGACCGGCCCACCGTTTCTGAGCGACGCGCAGATCGCGCAGTTCGCGGCATGGATCGATGCGGGCATGCCGGCGGGTGCGCCGTCGGCGGCGGTTGAAGTGAAGCCGGCGTGGCCCGCGCCCGGCGAGCCGGTCACGTACGCGCACGTCGCACCGATCTTCGCGCGCCGCTGCGCGAGCTGCCATACCGAGCGGGGGCGGATGGGACCGGCGCCCGAGGGCTATCGCCTCAACAGCTACGCCGCGACGATCGCGACGGTCGACCGCGCGCGTGTCGTGCCCGGGCGGCCGGAAGCGAGCGAACTGATGCGCCGTGTGCGCGGGCAGGCACGCCCGCGCATGCCCTTCGACGGTCCGCCGTATCTCGACGACGCCGACATCGCGCTGATCGAGCGCTGGATCGCGGACGGCGCGCGCGACGGACAGGGGCAGGCCGCTCCGATCCCGGTCGGCGCCGCGGTGCGGCTGCACGGAACGCTCACCGGTCCCGCGCAGCTCGATTCGCTGCCGCTGCGCGGTTTGGCCGGCGCTGGCATCGACCGCGCGCGCGTCGGCGGCTACGCTGAAGTTCGCGGCCGCGTGACGAGCGAAGGCGAAATCGAAGTGCAGCGTCTGCGAGGGCGGTGAAGGCCGCTGCTTAGCGCACCGCACCCGGCGGCAGGATCTCGATGCGCCGGCGCACGTGCAGGTTGATCACGTGCAGCGAGCCGTCGGCCGTCCTGGCGGTGAATTGCGAGAAGTCGGTGCTGAATTCGGCGTCGGCGAGCGGTTCGTCGAGGAAGATCCGCCGCACGGCGAACGGGCCGCGCTCGGCGATGCCTTCGCCCGTGCGGTAGTCGTGCACGAGGCCGTCGTAGACCGGCTCGGCGTGCGGGTCGTACGACAGTTCCCAGGCCTCGGCGATGTCGGCGAACAGCACGACGAAGCTTGCGCGCGGCGGCGCGTCGACGATCCGCGCCACGCGCGAGGTCTTGCCGCGCCGGTCGGCGACCGGGATCCGGCGCACGACGGCCCCGTTCGCCGTATCGATCGCGACGAGCGTGCGCGCGTCGTCGTCGGCCTGCAGCAGCCAGCGGCCGTCCGATGAACGAACGGCCGGTTCGGCTGCGAACAAAGCAAAGGCGGCCGCGACGGCCGCGGCCGCCAAGGCGCTGCGCGGAAGCCGTGCGCCGCGCCGGACTACCTCGCCAGCACCCACTCGACCAGCTTCTTGACGTCGGTGTCGGGCACGGCGGCATTGGGCGGCATCGGCACCGGACCCCAGACGCCCGAGCCGCCTTTCTTCACTTTGTCGGAGAGTTTGGCCACCGCATCGGCCTGGCCCTTGTACTTCTTGGCCACGTCCTTGTACGCCGGTCCGACGCTCTTCTTGTCGATCTGGTGACAGGCCATGCAGTTGTGCTTCTTGGCGAGCGCTTCGTCGGCGCGCGCCGCACCAGAGACGGCGACCGCGGCGCCGAGCGCGAGCGCGAGGATCATCGGTTTGTGTCGCATCGGTGTGCGCTCCTCAGTACACGTCGTGCTGCGTGTTGTAGATGTTGAAATGGCCGGTCGGCGTGACGAGCTTCGGGTCCTTGATCACGGCCTTCGGTTTCAGCGTCTTGTCGTCGACGACGACCAGCGCGGAAGTCTGGTCCTTCGCGCTCCACACCGCGAACCACACTTCGTCGCCGGCCTTGTTGTACTCCGGCTGAACGATGCGGCCCTGGCCTTCGGGAATGCCGGCCCAGTCGGCGATCGGCAGGATCTTCGGCTTGGCCGACAGGTCCTTGATGTTGAACACCGCCACCGAGCGCGCGATCTTGCTGTCCGGGTTCAGCGGGGTATCGACGTACAGGTTCGTGCTCTTCGGGTGCGTCTTGATGAACAGGTTTCCGCCGCCCTGGCCGTCGAGCATCTGCACGACCTTCCATGCGTACTGCTTGTGGCCCTTCGGATCGGTGCCGATCAGCGCGATCTTCTTCAGCCCCCGCGCCGCCACCTCTTCCATCAGCGCAATCAGCGGCGCATAGCCCATCCGCATCCCGCGGCAGCCGGCCATATCCTGGGCGCGCGTCACGATCACCGGTCTCGGTTTCCACC
>JBKBSH010000402.1:0-2395 GCA_046291795.1 Burkholderiaceae bacterium
GATACCGCGCTCGCGCTGCACCTGGCCGGCGAATCCGAGCCCCGCGGCGCGCACCTGGAGAACCTCGTCTTGCTGGACCTGCTCGCCTGGCGCGAACTCGTAACGCCGCGGCCCGGCATCCTCTACTGGCGCACGGCCGACGGCGCGGAGGTGGATTTCGTCATCGAGACGCCCCGGCGGCTGCTGCCCATCGAGGTCAAGACCTCCATGCGGGCGCTGCCGGCCGACGCCTGCGTGGCGAGCATCGGCCTGGGCGAATCGGAACGCGCACTGCTCGACTACTTCATCGGCCTGCGAACGCAGCGGCTCGAGGTCCACGGTACGTCGACCTGCCCGTTCCTGCTCGTGCAGGTGCACGAAACGGCGTCTGCGCCGGCGGATGCGGCGTGCGAGGCGATCTGGGTCGGCGCGCGGCCCGGACATGACACGTCGTCGCTCGCGCTTTACCGTTGCAGCGGCGGCCGGGCGCCAACGTATGATGCTGCGCGCGCGATTCGCCGCTGATACCCGCTGCACGCAGACCGAGGAACCGATGGCCGACCCCCTGATCATCGCCAGAGCCGGCGACCGCGAGCTTGCCCTGCTGCCCGCGCTCGCGAACCGCCACGGCTGCATCACCGGTGCGACCGGCACCGGCAAGACGATCACGCTGCAGGTGCTCGCCGAGCGCTTCTCGAAGATCGGCGTTGCCGTGTTCATGGCCGACGTGAAGGGCGACCTCACCGGAATCGCCAACCCGGGGCGGCTCACCGACAAGATGAAGCAGCGGCTCGAGATGC
The DNA here is from genome assembly GCA_046291795.1 of Burkholderiaceae bacterium. Lineage (GTDB taxonomy): Bacteria > Pseudomonadota > Gammaproteobacteria > Burkholderiales > Burkholderiaceae_F > DSNY01. The sequence goes on from JBKBSH010000402.1 coordinate 780, forward strand.
TGAAGCTGCCCGAGCCGAAGTGGGAAGGCTGCCCGGTCACGCTGTGGGACGTCTGGGGCGAGCAGGGGCACCCGGTGCGGGCGACCGTCTCCGACATGGGCCCGCTGCTGCTTGCCCGGCTGCTGAATCTGAACGAGACGCAGGAAGGCGTGCTCGCGCTGGCGTTCAAGATCGCCGACGACAACGGACTGCTGCTGCTCGATCTGAAGGATCTGCGCGCGCTGCTGCAATACGTCGGCGACAACGCCGCGCAGTTCAAGACCCAGTACGGCAACATCAGCGCGGCTTCGATCGGCGCGATCCAGCGCGGACTGCTGCAGATCGAAGAGCAGGGCGGCGAGAAGTTCTTCGGCGAGCCGATGCTCGACATCGCCGACCTGATGCAGACGATCGATGGGCGCGGTGTGGTCAACATCCTCGCGGCCGACAAGCTGATGAACAACCCGCGGCTTTACGGCACCTTTCTGCTGTGGCTGCTCGCGGAGCTGTTCGAGAACCTGCCCGAAGTCGGCGACCTCGAAAAGCCCAGGCTCGTGTTCTTCTTCGACGAAGCGCATCTGCTGTTTTCCGAAGCGCCGCCGGCGCTGATCGAGAAGGTCGAGCAGGTGGTGCGGCTGATCCGCTCCAAGGGTGTCGGCGTGTACTTCGTCACGCAGAACCCGCTCGACATTCCGGAAAAGGTGCTCGGCCAGCTCGGCAACCGGGTGCAGCACGCGCTGCGCGCGTTCACGCCGCGCGACCAGAAAGCCGTGAACTCGGTCGCCGAGACGATGCGGCCCAACCCGAAACTCGACCTCAAGGCGGCGATCCTGGAGCTCGCCGTCGGCGAGGCGCTGGTCTCGCTGCTCGATGCCAAGGGCACGCCGTCGGTCACCGAGCGCGCCTGGATTGATCCGCCGTCGAGCCAGATCGGCCCGATCTCGCCCGAGGAGCGCAAGCGGCTCGTCCAGACCTCGGTCGTCGCCGGCGTCTACGAGAAGGCGGTCGACCGCGAAAGCGCGTTCGAGATGCTCAAGCAGCGCGCCCAGACCGCGCCCGCCGCGCCGGGGGCGCCGGCCGCAGCCGCGGCCGGCGGCGCGCTCGGCGGATTGAAGGACATCCTGTTCGGCTCGACCGGGCCGCGCGGCGGCCGGCGCGAAGGCATCGTCGACGCACTCGCCAAGAGCGCGGCGCGCAGCGTCGGTTCGTCGATCGCGCGCGAGATCACGCGCGGCGTGCTGGGCTCGCTGCTGGGCGGGCGGCGGCGCTGACATGGCTGCGCGGCTGAGGCAGTCAGTCGACGTGAAACGACGCCACACGGGAATCATCGAACGCGAAGGCGATCGCCACGTCACGCGCTGGCCGGAGTTCGGCATTGCCGGCGCCGGGGGCGACACGGTGGATGCCGCGAGGAACAACCTGCGGGAGGCCTCGAGCTGTTCGTTGGTACGGCTCGCGCGGACAAGATTGGGACGGATCGTCCGATGAGGTCTATGTACCGGCACCGACATCGATATCGCGGTCGGGTGACTTGCCCATTCCGTCGTCGGGTGCGGCCGGCGAGCGAGAGTGAGCGATTGAAGTAAGCCGACCCCCTGCCCGAGGTGTCAGGCGACACCATAAATTGACCCCCTAGC
>JBKBSH010000403.1:0-2376 GCA_046291795.1 Burkholderiaceae bacterium
GAAGCAGGCGGTCGCGCATCTCATTCCTTTCATCGAGGCCGAAAAGGCGGCGCAGGTGGCCGCCGGCGGCGAGGCGCGCGCCAAGGGCAAGGTCGTGATCGCGACGGTCAAGGGCGACGTGCACGACATCGGCAAGAACATCGTCGCGGTCGTCCTCCAGTGCAACAACTTCGAGGTGGTCAACCTCGGCGTGATGGTGCCGGCCGAGAGGATCCTGCAGGTGGCGCGCGACGAGCGCGCCGACATGATCGGGCTGTCCGGGCTGATCACGCCGTCGCTCGAGGAGATGCAGCACGTCGCGCGCGAGATGCAGCGGCAGGGCTTCACGCTGCCGCTGCTGATCGGGGGGGCGACGACGAGCCGCGTGCACACCGCCGTCAAGATCGCGCCGCACTACACGAACGGCGCGGTCGTCTACGTGTCCGACGCCAGCCGGTCGGTCGGTGTGTGCCAGAGCCTCGTGTCCGACGACGCCGCGGCGAAGTTCGTCGCCGAGATCAAGGCCGAATACGAAAGGGTCCGCGCGCAGCACGCGGCGAAGAAGGGCCCCGAGCTGATTGCCCTCGCCGAGGCGCGCGCCAACGCGCCGAGGATCGACTGGGCGGGGTACGTGCCGCCAAAACCCAAGTACATCGGCCGCCGCGTGTTTCGCAACTACGACCTCGCGATGATCGCCAAGTACATCGACTGGGGTCCGTTCTTCCAGACCTGGGATCTGCACGGCCCCTTCCCCGCGATCCTCGCCGACGAAGTCGTCGGCGAGCACGCGCGCCAGGTCTTTGCCGAAGGCGAGAAGATGCTCGAGCGCATCGTCGCCGAACGCTGGCTCGCCGCCAACGGCGTCGTCGGGTTCTACCCGGCCAACTCGATCGGCGACGACATCGAGATCTACACCGACGAGTCGCGCCGAGACGTGCTGTTCACCTGGCACAACCTGCGCCAGCAGACCAGAAAGCCCGTGATCGACACCCCGCAAGGGCGTGCGCCGAATCCGAACCAGTGCCTCGCGGACTTCATCGCGCCGAAGGTGAGCGGGATCGCCGACTACATCGGCCTGTTCGCCGTCACCTCCGGAATCGGCCTCGACGAACGCGAGGCGATGTTCCTCGCGAAGCACGACGACTACGGCGCGATCATGCTCAAGGCGATCGCCGACCGGCTCGCCGAGGCCTTCGCCGAGCTGATGCACGAGCGCGTCCGCCGCGACCTGTGGGGCTACGCGCCGGACGAGCGGCTCACCAACGAGCAGTTGATCCGCGAGGACTACCGCGGCATCCGTCCCGCCCCCGGTTATCCGGCCTGCCCCGAGCATTCGGTCAAGGCGAAGCTGTTCGAGGTACTCGGCTGCGCCGAGATCGGCATGCGGCTGACCGAGAACTACGCGATGATCCCGCCGTCGTCGGTCGCCGGCTTCTACTTCTCGCACCCGCAGGCGAAGTACTTCAACGTCGGCCGCATCGGCCGCGATCAGCTCGAGGATCTCGCGCGGCGCAAGCGCGAGGCGGTCGACGAGCTCGAGCGCTGGCTTGCCGCCAATCTCGGCTGAGCGCGCCGTGCAACGGCCCGAGATCGCAGTCGGCGACTTCTGGCGCTTCGCCGTCGAGAACAAGCTCGCGCCGGGCACCGCGGAGGAAACTCGCCGCGTGCTCGAAGTTGCACCCGACCGGATCGTCTGCGAGCTGCGGTCGACCGCGGCCGGCGCCGCCGGCGGCCGCTACGTCTACACGCGCGAGTGGAACCTGCTCGTTCGCCCCGCGCTCGCCGCAGGCGGCGAGTCCGCCGACGACGCCGGCGAATGGCGGTGGTCGCCGTTCTATCCGCACTTCAGCTTTCCGCTCGTCGAAGGCAAGCAGTGGAGCGGCACCGCGATCGTCGAGAACCGGGCGACCGACACGCGCAACGCGCATCGCTACGTCGCGACCGTCGGCCGCGCGCGTCGGATCGAAGTGCCGGCCGGCGTGTTCGACGTGCTGCCGGTGCGCTACGAGGCCGACGTCAAGAGCGACGACGGTCACGCCCAGCTCGCGTGGCGCAACGTCGAGGTGATGCACTACGCGGCCGCGGCGAACCTGTACGTGCACGCCGAGCACACGATCGTGAGCCCCGACGGCCGGCTCGCGCGCGCCACGGTCGCGAGGCTGGTCGAGTACCGGCGCGGCTGATGCGCGCGGCCGCGGTGCTTGTCGAACGCACGGCGGCGCGAAGGTCCGTGAAGGCCGAACGCTGAGTTTGCGCAAATCCGGGCATCACCCGCACGGCACAATCGGGCCGAAGGAGGCTGCGTGTCCTCGCTCTGGACCCACTGGCTGCAACTGGCGCTGTGCGCGGCGCTGATCCTCGTCGCCGGCACGCGGCTGTCGCACTACGGCGACGTGA
>JBKBSH010000404.1:0-2052 GCA_046291795.1 Burkholderiaceae bacterium
GGCGTGCGCGGTGACGTGCAGCCCCGGCACGGTGAACTCCCATTGCTGCAACGCCTCGCCGCCGTCGGCCGTGGCGAGAAGCTGGCGAGTTCGCGTGGTCCACAGCATCGCGGCCCAGTCGACGATGCGGCCGTCGATCCTGCACGCGGTCGACTCGCGCATCAGCAGATCGATCCGTTCGGCCTTGCTCATGCGCAGCGGCTTGGCGACCGGCGTGGCGTAGTGGCCGATCGGCCGCGGCAGCTCGGGCCGTGCGCCCTCGAAGACCGAGCGACCGCGCGCAAGCCGCGCCCACGCGTGTGCGCGCTCGATCGCATCCTTCAGCCCCGCGTCCGACAGATCGCTCGTCGCCGCGTAGCCGATGCCGTCGCCGACGGCGACCGTGATCATCGCGCCGAGATCGCGCGATGCCTGCACCGGCTCGGCGACGTCCTGCCGCACCGAGACGATCTCGGTGTCTTCTTCGACCGCGCGGATCGAGCAGTGGTCGACCGCCGGCGCGAGCGATCTGAATCGATTGATGATCTGTTCCATCGGGGCATCGGTGCGAATTCGCAAGACTCAATTCGACCATACGCGAGCCGGGCAGCATATGGGGATAGCGCCTTCCCGAAGGGCGTCTTCGGTGTACCGGCTGTGAAAATGCCGCTGCGGCCGGCGCAGGTTCACACGCTGTGCAGTTCGCGAAAGTCAACGCTCGCCGCCCGGCCGGTCGTATACTGGCTGCCGGGGCTAACGGGAACTGCCATGGGGGGCTTTGTGGACGACGCAAGAACGCCCGTTCGCGACGCTCGCGAAGAGCTCGACAGCCTGAACCCCTCGCTCGAACTGACCCGGCGTGGGTTCGTCAAGACTTCGCTCGCAGCCGGATTTGCCGCCGCCGTGACCCCCGTCGTTGCCCAGACCATGATCACCACCGACACGCAAGGCCTGACCGCAGGCGAAGTGAGGATTCCGACCAGAGACGGCGACATGCCCGCCTATCGCGCGATGCCCGCCGGCAAGACCGGGCTCGCGACGGTGCTCGTCGTGCAGGAGATCTTCGGCGTCCACGAGCACATCAAGGACGTATGCCGCCGGCTCGCCAAGCAGGGCTACCTCGCAGTCGCCCCCGAGTTGTACGCGCGCCAGGGCGATCCGTCGAAGTACGTCGACATCCCCAAGCTGATGAGCGAGATCGTCGTTAAGGTCCCCGACGCGCAGGTGATGGGCGATCTGGACGCGGCCGCAGCGTGGGCGATGAGAAACGGCGGTGTGTCCGGCAAGCTCGGCATCACCGGTTTCTGCTGGGGCGGGCGGATCGTATGGATGTACGCCGCGCACAACCCGCAGCTCACCGCGGGCGTGGCGTGGTATGGACCCGTCGTGCGCGCCTATCACGCCGGCGACAAGACGCCGCTCGATGTCGTCGCGCAGATCAAGGCGCCGATCCTCGGCCTTTACGGCGGCGCCGACGGCGGCATTCCGAACGACACCGTCGAGAAGATGCGCGATGCACTGAAGGCTGCCGGCAATGCGAAGTGCGAGTTCGTCATCTATCCCGACACGCCGCACGCGTTCCACGCGGACTACCGCCCGAGCTATCGCAAGCAGGCGGCCGACGACGGCTGGAAGCGGCTGCTCGCCTGGTTCAGGCAGCACGGCGTGGCTTGAACGGCGCGGGGCTTGACGAGCCGGCTACACTGTCTGCGGTGGCAACGGGGGTGCGGCGATCGCCGCACCCCTTTGTTTTGCCGCGCGGGCCGCGGCACGCGTGAACCATGCACACACTGAGCTACATCGTCGTCGCCAACGTCCTGTCGACGGTCTTCTCGATCACACTGGCCGCGGCGCTGAGCTTTCGTTTGCTGTCGTCGCTGGTCGACAGGCTCGTGTGCGTCTCGGCCGGGCTGCTGCTGACGGTCGCCACGACGCATCTGCTGCCCGAGTCTTTCCACAGCGACGTCGACCCCGCGGCGCTCGGCTGGGTGCTGCTCGTGGCCGTGCTCGGCTTCTTCCTTCTCGAGAAAATGGCGCTGATCCATCACACGCACCATCACGAAGGCGACGCGC